>JAUZPC010000073.1 GCA_030706105.1 Bacteroidota bacterium
ATTTGCCGTTACCGTTCTTCAAAGCGAAAAGATGGTAGGCAAAAAAGGCTATGGTCTGGCTGAAGTTTTATCAAGCGTACCTGGAGTTCTGGCTCAATCCCGGGTCGGTAATCAGGATGTAAGAATTACTATCCGTGGTTTTGGCGCCAGAGGATCAGGTGACAGGTCAAATGCCGGTACCTCAAGAGGTATAAGAATTATGCAGGATGGTTTCCCGGAAACTGAACCGGATGGAAGAACTTCATTTGATTTGATTGACCTTAACATGGTTAATAACATAGAAATCATTAGATCAAATGCTTCTTCACTATGGGGCAATGCTTCCGGAGGATTAGTGAACATTTCATCCATACCTAACAACAGAAACTCTTTTATTGAAATATCAGGATCAACCGGCAGTTTCGGTTATTTAAACACCAACATCAAAACGAACTATAAATTGGCAAAGGGCCAGATGTTTGCGTCTTTTTCCAATACAAAATTTGATGGATGGAGAGACCACTCAAGAAGCAGCAGAATGATGTTCAATTTTGGAGTATTATCAGCACTTGATGATTTTACTTCTTTGGGTGTATTTCTTTCAGCAACAAGCAACAGCTTCCATATTCCGGGTCCATTAACACAAGCTCAATTTGATACAGACAGCAAGCAGGCAAACGCAACTTATCTTGCTAATGACGAAAGGCGCTTTAACAGATTGGGCAGGTTGGGACTCTCAATAGAACATTTTATAAATGAAGACAACTCAGTCTCAGCATCAGTGTTTGTAAATCCAAAATTTTTACAGCGTTCTGAAAGAGGGACATTCAGAGATTTTACCCGCTACCATTTTGGAGGAAATGTCCTTTACAAGAATAGTACAAACTTTGGTGACTTAAATAACTATTTAAGTGTCGGTGCTGATGAAAGCTATCAGGACGGTGCAATATTGTTTTACAACTTATTAGCTCCTTATAACCAAAGAGGGACATTAAAAGATAATAAAAGCGAAGGCGCAAACAGTTTTGGAACTTTTATTCAGGATGAATTAGTGATTAATAATTTAAGTTTGATTGTAGGCGGACGTTATGACAATATTAAATATTACAACCAGAGCTTTTTAACTTCACCGACAAGAACTGACTCAAAAGAATATACAAAATTTACTCCTAAAGCTGCTGTAAGCTATAGTTTTAGTAATCTGCATAGCGTGTATTTTAATTACGGCGGCGGTATTGAGGTCCCGGCAGGTAATGAAACAGATCCGGCAGGAACTTATGGACAAGACACGGTATATTTATTGAATCCGCTATTAGAACCAATGACTTCAACCACTTTTGAGATCGGCACAAAACATATCGTTCCTTTGGACTTAACCGTTCTTGATTTCGTTTCATACGATTTGGCCTTATATTACATAGATGTAAAGAATGATTTAGTTTCTTATCAGGGCGGCAAGTTCTATTTTAATGCAGCTAAAACAAACAGAAAAGGTATGGAGCTTGGCATTACACTGCATAGTAAATACGATTTGACATTGGAGGGATCGTTTACATATTCAATGAATAAATATAAAGATTATATTGTTGACTCCGTACATTATAGCAAGCCTGGTAAATATGCAGATTTCAAAGACAACAAAATGGCTGGATTACCGGATGTATTTTACAATACTACATTAACTTATAGTCCTTCTTTCTTAAGCGGGCTATATGTAAGTGTTAATATGAACGGTGTAGGTAAATATTTTGTTGATGATGCTAATACAATTAATGTACCTGCATATAACATTATAAACGCATCGTTAGGATTTAATGAATTTGACATAACAAATCATTTATACCTAAAAGGATTTCTAAGTGTAAATAATATAACTGATAAAAAATATGCAGCGTCTGCTTTTATAAATCCCGACAAGCAGAAGAAAACAAATGCCCCAATGTTTTTGGAAGCTGGTTCACCAAGAAACATAATTTTATCAATTTCAGTTGGGATAAAATAAGAAATAAAGGAAATTAATAATTAACGATGTATGGATACAATGAAGTTAATTATTATTGAATGAACACAGAAAAAGATACCTTAGTATTCCTCTCCGCATTTCGGAGAGGAATACTTTATAATAAACCACAACTACTCTTTTACAAGAATTTTGTAACCCCATTTGGGCAAAGATAAAGAATATTCCTTTTCAATAGTTACTTTTTGACCGGAGAAATAGTCTTTGTAAACACCCTCAAGTCCATTAGTTTCAATAAGGAATTTCATTTCTTTAGCATTAAAATTGAACAAACAGATAACTTTATTATCTCCCTTTACCCTGGAAAAAGAAAAGATACCTGTTCCCGAATTAGGTAATTCAGTTAGCGGACCACCTTTATCACCACTCCATAAAGCAGGATTTACAAGTTTAAGTTTGCACAGATCCGTATAAAGGTTTCTACACTTACTTTCTTTCCAATCAATAGGATCTTTTTCAAAAAATTTAAGTCTTTTATGGTTACCGGCTTCCTGCCCGGAATAGATTAAAGGCATACCGTTTATTACAAAATTGAAGACAGTAAAGGGCTCAACCGCATCACCTAATCTTTCATATTCAGTACCATTCCAGGAATTTTCATCATGGTTTGAAGTAAATCTCATTCTAAAAACATTAGCCGGAAAAGCTTCATTTTCTTTTTTGAAGAAATATTTTATATCATCTGTTTCCATTTTACCCTGAGCTACTTTATCAGCAATTTTAAAGATTTCCCATGAATAAGTCATATCAAATGCATATTCCTGCAATTCAGCTTTTTCAGCTTCGGCAAGCATAAACACAGGTTTAATCTTTTCCAATTCCGGTCTTACCGTATTCCAGAAATCTGTAGGCACCATATCTGCCACGTCGCACCTAAAGCCATCAATGTCACACTCTTTTACCCAGTAAATAAGAGCGTTTTGCATATAAGCCCTTAAATCTTTATTATCATAATTCAGGTCAACAACGTCAGTCCAATCTTTAATGGGAGCCACAAAGTTACCGTCATTATCTTTAGTGTACCATTCCGGATGTTCAGTAATCAATTTGTTATCCCAGGCAGTATGATTAGCAACCCAGTCAATAATAAGGTACATTCCAAGCTCATGAGTTCTTTTTACAAGATGCTTAAAATCATCCAAGGTTCCGAATTCAGGGTTAACAGCCAGATAATCTTTTACAGAATAACTGCTTCCTAAAGGACCTTTTCTGTTCTTTTCACCAATAGGGTTGATCGGCATAATCCATAAGATACCCACACCCATTTCTTTTAACTGAGGTAAATATTCTTCGAAAGCTTTAAATGTTCCTTCTTTGGTATATTGCCTAATGTTAACCTCATAAATAGTCTTATTGTAACTCCAATCAGGATGTTTTACATAAGAAACCGGCTGAGATATTATAGATTGGGTAAAAGAAAAAATAAAAACAATTACAAAAAACAATTTTGTGCGCTGCAAATTAGTGACCTTTCAATTGTTACTTAAATTGATAGAAATAATCAGATAATAAAGAACAAACAAATTAGAGATACAAATATAATAATGCCAAGACCTAATAGTACATTTTTAATTAACACCTTACTCCCTAAAAACAATACTAAGCAGCATTTAAAAATATCATTAGTAATGGAAGCAATAATGACGGCAGCAGCAGCGGTAGCGGCGGTAATACCCATACCGGAAAGTTTTGCTAATGAAATGATAATTGCATCAGGGCTGATAATACCGCCCAAACCACTTATTAAGAAAACTCCTGAACTGCCGAAATAGACTTGTGCTCCTTTAACCAGAAAAATAATTATCGCAAAAATAAGTCCAAACAATAGAGCTGAAGTAATTTCAAAAGGATTTTTTATGTTTAATTGCTGCTGCTCAGTACGTTTAATTTTTTCTGCAATAAAGAAACTGACAATAAATCCGGTGGCGGCCAATATTGACAAAGGAAGCCACATTACTTTAAGGATTAAGCTGTTTACTACAAGAATTATTACAAACATCCGGAAAAAGGACAATGCCGATGCCAACAGAATTCCAAGACTAAGTGACGAGGATAAATCAGAATTCAATTTACTTTTACGAGCAAAAGAAAAAGTAACAGCAGTACTTGAGACTAACCCGCCCAATAATCCGGAGATTGCATTCCCACGAGTTTTACCAATCAGTTTGATTAAGACATAACCAATAAACCCAATACCACTGATAAAAATGACCATATACCAAATCTGGCGGGGATTAAGGATATTTAATGGGCCATATGCTTTATCAGGCAACAGCGGTAAAACAATTAATGTAATTATAGCCAGTTTTAATGCTGCAAATATATCTTCTTCATTTATTTCCCCGGCAAATTTATGAAGCTGTATTTTTAACGACAAGAATAATGTTATTATAACTGCAATTGCAGAGGAAAGCATTAAATACTTCCAAAACACCAACGAACCCAATATAAAGACAAGGAAAGTTGAAATTTCACTGGTTCCCCCCATTCGACCTTCTTTTGAAGAAAGGATATGAGCGGAAGTAACAAGGGCTGAGAAGCCAAGAAAAATGGCAAAATAAATCCAGATAGAAGTAATAGAAGAAAGGAAAGCTGATGTAAACCCAAAAATTGACATTAGAGTAAATGTTCTAAGACCTGCAAACGTTTTTTTATTTAGCGGTCTTGAATGTTCCCTTTCAAGCCCAATGAGGGCTCCAATAAATATTGCCACTCCAAGCCGCTGGAAAAAAGATATTATTCCATCCGTACTTGTATAAACAGAAGGCAAAACAGGGAATAGATAAGAATTTTTTAAGCTATCAACAATAGTATTAAGATGCTTAATACTATCTTCCATTGCAGGCAGTTTAGCACTATCTAAAACAGACTGCAATACTTTTACACTGTCATTCATATAGAATAATTTTACTAATGTTTAAGAATATCTATTTTACAACAACTGTTTTGATATTAACAAATTCCTTAATGCCAAACTCAGAAAGTTCTCTGCCATACCCTGATTCATTAATTCCGCCAAAAGGTAATCTGGGATCTGATTTTACAAAATCATTGACACAACAAGTTCCCGTAAATATCTTATTTCTTGCAATATCTTCTCCCTTTTTAACATCCGCAGTAAAGACAGCTCCACCAAGTCCAAAGGGGGAGTCATTAGCAATTTTTACAGCTTCTTCAACATCTTTAACTCTTATTAAAGCAGCAACAGGTCCGAACAGTTCTTCATCATAAGCAGGCATCCCGGGCTTAACGTTTGACAATACCGTTGGCGGATAATATGCCCCTGCACCGGCAGGTATTTCTCCTCCTAGCAATAGCTTGGCTCCTTTTTCAATACTTTTTACTACCTGTTCATGAAGCTCATCACGAAGATCAACTCTGGCCTGAGGGCCAATCTTATTATTTTCATTAAATGGATCACCCATTTTTTGAGCCGACATCATTTCCACAAATAAATTTTCAAACTGCTCATATATCTCCTCTTCAATGATAAACCGTTTAGCGGCTATGCAGCTCTGTCCGCCGTTTAATAGCCTTGCAGTGACACAATTTTCAACGGTCTTTTCTAAATCCGCATCATTCAGTATAATATACGGATCACTACCGCCAAGCTCCAGCACACTTTTTTTAAGTGCTTTACCTGCAGCAGCGGCTACAGCTTTGCCGGCAGGTACACTTCCGGTTAATGATACTGCTTTAATAAAATCATTACTAATAATATTCCCGACTTTTTTTGATGAAACAATTAAAGTGCGGAAAAGACTTTTGGGGAATCCTGCTTCAGCAAAAACCTGTTCAATTGCCAGAGCGCAGCCTGTTACATTTGAAGAGTGCTTTAATACTGCCGCATTGCCGGCCATCAAGGTGGGAGCAGCAAATCTAAATACCTGCCAAAAAGGAAAATTCCAAGGCATTATTGCAAATATTACCCCTAACGGATTGAAAGTAACGTAACTTTTTGAGTAGTCTGTTTTAACAGGAATGTCAGCCAAAAACCGTTCAGCGTTCTCTGCAAAATATTTGCATACCAATGCACATTTTTCTACCTCTGCTTTTGCCTGTACTAATGGCTTGCCCATTTCAAGAGTAATAATAGCGGCAAACTCATTCTTTTTTTGTCTGAGAACTGAGGCAGCTTTAAGCATCTTTACAGCCCGGTCACTTAAAGAAACGTTTTTCCAATTCAGGAATTCCTTATGGCTCTCTTGAAGAATAGATGCAATTTGAGATGGGGACATTTCTTCATAAGATGCTATAATTCTATTATTTGCAGGGTTTATGGAGCTAATCATTTTTGCCTCAAGTTTCTTTATTTTATTTTGCAAGATAAGAAATCAAATGACAATTAACAATGAACAATGAATAATTGCAGCTTATTTAAATTTGCTTTATATTTCGCTAAAACAATTAAACAAATATGAAAAAAATTACATTTTTAACAGGCGAAAAAATTTATCTACGCCCATTTGAAGAAAACGATATAAATTTAGTCCAGTATGGAAAGAATAATCCTTTAGTAAGAGAAACATTATTCTTATTCGCACCCGTAACGCAAAAGCAAATCCAGCAGGAAATGCTGTCATGGTCGGAAAGTAAGGAAATTGTATTATTTACAATTTGCAGGAAAGAAGATGATGCTCCTGTTGGGCAAATAGCATTTGTAAGAATTGATTACGTAAGCAGGGCAGCAGTTTTTTATATTGCCATTTATGATGATGACAGTTGGTCACAAGGATATGGTAAAGAAGCAACCAGTTTAATGGTAGAGTATGGATTTGATATTCTGAATTTAAATAGAATACAGCTTCATGTAGCTTTGGAAAATGAAAAAGGCATAAAAGCATATAAAAAAGCAGGCTTTGTTATTGAAGGTACCCTTAGAGAAGCTATGTATCATCATGACCGCTATGTTGATTTTTATGTAATGGGAATTCTGAGAAAAGAATTCTATGGCAATAAAGAACAATAAAATAATAAAATAAAGAGGTATTGCCTTTGTAAGATTTTTAAACTTATTCATGCTTTCTTTTGTCAAATTAATAAAGATTTATTATAAATTTGCCAAAGAAAATGAAAAAAAATATTACTTTTCTTCTTTTTATTATTATTGCTTTATCAGCAGGTGCTCAGGCCCAGACATATTCAATTAAGGGGCAGGTGATTGATAAGGAAAGCAACAAAGGGCTTCCAAAAGCAACAGTGCTTTTGATCAGATTACCCGATTCCTCAAAAACAGGTATTATTACAGATTTAAATGGTAATTTCCTTTTCCCGAAAGTAAGGCCGGCCTCTTATCTTATTGAAGTCAGATTTCTTGGATATGAGACCTCGACAACTCCTGTAACAATAACCAATAAGTCAATCGACCTAAAAAAAATATACCTTTCACCGGGAAGCGTATCAACTGAAGAGGTTGATATTATTGCAAAGATACCACCTGTTGTAACAAAAAATGATACCTCTGAATTTAATGCTGATGCATTTAAAATAAACAAAGATGCAACCGGAGAAGATTTAGTAACCAAACTCCCCGGAGTAACAGTTCAGAACGGAACAATACAAGCACAGGGAGAAAACATAAAGAAAGTACTGGTTGACGGGAAACAATTTTTTGGAGATGATCCTAGTGCAGTACTTAAGAACCTGCCAGCCGATATTATTGAAAAGATACAAGTTTTTGATCAACAGAGCGACCAGGCACAATTCACCGGCTTTGATGATGGTAATTCATCTAAGACATTAAATATTGTTACCAGAACCAGAATAAAGGACGGTACATTCGGTAAACTTACAGGAGGGTACGGAAATGAAGATCTTTATAAAGCTTCCGGTAATATCAATATGTTTAATGAAGATAGAAGAATTTCTTTACTGGCACAATCCAATAATACAAATGAACAAAATTTTTCTCCTGAAGATTTGTTAGGCGTTATGTCTTCATCAGGTCAAAACAGATCTGGCAGAAGGCCGCAGGCAGGCGGTCCGGGAGGTCCCGGCAGTTCACCCGGTCGAGGCCCTGATGGCGGCGGGGCATCTAATTTTTTTGTCAGCTCAAGTAACGGTATAACCAAAACAAATGCACTCGGATTAAACTTTTCTGACAAATGGGATAAAAGCATTGATTTTACAGGTAGTTACTTTTTTAACTATGGCGATAATAATTCTCTGTCAGATTTACACCGGAATTATTTTCTTGGGGAAACAAATGGACAAAATTATGACCAGGTAACGTCTTCCAATTCAAAGAATACAAATCACAGATTGAATATGCGGATACAGTATCAGATTGACAGCAGTAGTACTTTACTTATTCAGCCTAAGATATCACTTCAAAAGAATGATGGATATAGTAATATAAACGGAGAAACATTTACTGAATCGTTGGCCAAATTGAATTCAGTTGACAATCTTACATCTTCAAATTTAACAGGGATAAGCACTTCAACTGATATTCTATATATGCACAAATTCAGCACTACCGGCAGAACTATATCAATAGGGATGACAGGGACTTACACAAAGAATTCCGGAGACAGCAAGTATTACGCTGAAAATAAGTATTATGGGACAACTACAACCTCCAACATATTAGATGAGAAAGCTAATTTAGATAAATACGGATTTTCAGGAAACCTTAACGTAGTATATACTGAGCCTTTGAGCAAGACATCTTTACTGCAATTTAATACAAAATATTATTACTCCAAAGACGATAATGATCTTAATATATATGATAAACCAAATGGGTATAATGATTACAATTTTCTTGACACTGCCCTAAGCAATCAGAATCAGAAATATTACTTTACCCGGAGTTACGGAACAGGTTACCTTTGGCAAAAAGATAAATCATCCGCCTTGTTTAGTCTAAATTACAATATTGCAAATCTAAAAAATGATATTGTGTTTCCAAATACCACTAATATTCAGAAAACATTTTATTCATTCCTGCCATCATTTAGAGCCCGATTTGCAATTTCTAAAGACCAGAACCTGAGAATAAATTATCAGGCAAGCAATAACGCCCCAAGTGTTGACCAGCTTCAAAATGTACTTGATAATACTAACTCAATTCAATTAAGCATTGGAAATCCATTGTTAAAACAGGATATCAGCCATAGCATTTCACTTCGATATTCTATAATGAACTTTAGTAATATGCAGTCCCTTTTTGTTATGATGAATGGAACTTTCAAAAATGATTATATAGGAAATGATGTTTTTATTGCATCAAAGGATACGGTATTGTTAGATAATGTTTCGCTAAAAAGAGGCTCTCAGCTTTCCACATATAAAAATGTAAACGGATATGCAAGTCTGCGTTCTTTTATTGCCTACAGCATCCCCTTTTTAAGTATGAATACAAATTTTAATGTTGGATTAAATTACACCCGCACTCCCGGAGTAATTAACGATTTAACAAACTTTACCAAATCTCAATCATATAATGCAGGTATTACATTAAGCAGTAATATAAGTGAAAAAATTGATTTTACTGTTTCTCACTCAATAATTTTTAACAAAATAATTAATAACCTTCAAAGCAGCAGCAATAGCAACTACACTACTCAAAATTCTTTTTTAAGGCTATATTGGCAGGCTTGGTTAGGCATAGTAATACAAACTGATGTTAATTATCAACATAACAACGGACTCTCAAGCAGTTATAATACAAACTCAACTATAATGAATTGCAGCATAGGTAAGAAATTATTTGCCAATGACAGAGGAGAAATAAGATTTTCAGCATTAGACATTTTTGACCAAAAAACGAACATACAGAGGACTTCCACCGATTCTTATTATCAGGACACAAGGTCAAATGTGTTGGGAAGATATTTCATTGTTTCATTTATATATAACTTAAGAAGTTTCTAAACCCTAACAAATATATATCAGAGATGTTCTTAATGAACACCTCTGATATAACTACAGCTAAAATAGAAGACTTGAAATAGCTTGTAAATCCATGGAATATTACTTCATTAGTACTAATTTTTTAGTAAGTACTACACCTTCCGAAAATAACTGATAAAAGTAAACTCCGCTGCTCAAATTACCAGCTTGAAAATTTACATTATAA
>JAUZPC010000074.1 GCA_030706105.1 Bacteroidota bacterium
ATAACGGCACAAGCTGGACTGCCGTCAATACAGGTTTGACGAACACTAAGGTCAATGCTCTTTACACGAACGGCCCGAATCTCTTTGCCGGGACTGAAGGCGGCGGCGTTTTTCTTTCCACCAATAACGGAGCAAGCTGGACTGTCGTCAATGCTGGTTTGACTAACACTAAGGTTAATGCCCTTTACACGAACGGCCCGAATCTCTTTGCCGGGACTGAAGGCGGCGGCGTTTTCCTTTCCACCAATAACGGCACAAGCTGGGCTGCCGCCAATACGGGCTTGACAAATAATTATATCCGGTCTCTTGTTGCGTGCGGTACCGGTATCTTAGCCGGGACTGGGGGGCGAGGTGCCTTTCTTTCTACCAACAACGGCACTAGCTGGACTGCTGCCAATATTGGACTCTCAAACACTAGTGTTATTTCTCTTTTCACAAGCGGCACGAATCTCTTTGCAGGGGCGTTTGGTTACGGTGCTGTTCTATCTACTGACAATGGCACTAACTGGACTACCATAAATACGGGCTTAACGAATTTTGCTGTTCAGTGCTTTGCCGGAAGCGCCTCGAACCTCTTCGCGGGGACCATGAACAGTGTATTCCTAACTACCAATAACGGTACAAATTGGATCAAAAGAGGTATGGCGGAAGCTAATATCCTGTCACTTGTCGGGAATGGTGTAAATCTCTTTGCGGGAACAAAGGGCTCCGGCATCTATCATTCTACTAACAACGGTATAAGCTGGACTGCCGCTAATACAGGATTGACTGACTCTGTTGTTCAATGCTTAACTACAAGTGGTAGTAATCTCTTTGCCGCGACTGGGAAGGGTGTCTTTTATTCCACCAACAATGGTATAAACTGGATCCATACTAAAATGACGATCTCAAATGTCACATCTCTTGCTGCGAGTGGTACGAATCTTTTTGCCGGTACTGAAGGTGGCGGAGTTCTTTTAACCACAAACGACGGTAGCAGTTGGGCAGCTGTCAATGAAGGCTTGACGAATTTTTATATCTCATCTCTTGCGATTTCGGGCACTAATATCTTTGCCGGAAATGTTGTAGGCGTCTATCTTTCTACCAACAGCGGTACAAGCTGGACCGGAGTCAATTCGGGCTTTGCTAATGCTAATGTCATGTCTCTTGCTGCAAACGGCACAAATCTTTTTGCCGGAACAGACGGCCAGGGTGTATGGAAACGGCCGTTATCTGAAATGGTTACTTCGGTTGAGCTGTCATCAAACAATCAGCCATTGCAGTTCGGACTCGAACAAAATTACCCTAATCCGTTCAATCCGAACACGACAATAAACTACCAGTTGCCACTGAGCGGACAGGTTACAATAAAAGTTTATGATGTCCTTGGAAATGAAGTAAAAACACTTGTAAATGAATACAAACCTGCGGGTCAGTACTCTGTAAACTTTGATGCAGGCAAGCTAAGCAGCGGGGTTTATATATACAGGATTACAGCCGGCGGTTATACGTCAGCAAAAAAAATGACACTGATTAAATAATCAGTGTCATTTTAAAAAAGAAAAGGAAGTAATCTACAGGGAATTACTTCATAAGCATCATTTTTTTAGTCTGAACAAATCCATCAATAGCTAATTTATAAAAATAAACGCCGCTGGACAGATTCTTGCCGTCAAAATTAATATGGTATTGTCCGGCGGATTTAACATCATTAACAAGCACTGCAACTTCGCGCCCTAAAGCGTCATAAACTTTCAAGGATACCTTTGATTCTTTAGGAGTGCTAAAAGTAATAGTTGTACTGGGATTAAATGGATTAGGGTAGTTCTGTGCCAGAGAGTAATCTTTGGCATTTATACTTTGGTCGTTAACAGCAGTCGGTGCGCCAAACCTGTTCCAGTAAACACCTTTGTTAAAAGCCGAATCCAATCCTACCCATAAGATAGCGCAATCTTCGTTACTCAATTCAATAATTTTGGGCTTATAGTTATTTGGAGACCAGAAGGGTATATGACTTGTCAATTTTTTATTTCCCTGAAAAGATGCACCGTTTACAGTAAAAAAATACTGCAGATAATCTGTATTTGAATTAGGATTACCTGCCTGAAGGCTATCGGCATAATAGACGATATCAAAACCATTATCATCATTAAATGGCTTAATATCCATCCAATATTCATCCTTAGGAGAGTTGGCAATAGTCATTTGTGTAAAGCTGCTTCCTGAATTAGTGCTAAGGCTGCCCATTATACTTATACTGCCATGAAGTCCTGATGTATAAAGTACAAATTGTTTTCCCTTCACACAAGCACTCTTAAGCTCAGACTTATACGTAAGTGTATCACTTGAGGAAGTTATATAACCCCTTGAATTAGAAGGTGCCAATTCTCCGATTGAATTGCAGGTATAACAAATGGTATATAAAGGAGCTTTGTAATTGTAAGCTGTAAAATTATCATAATAAGTGCAGAAAACTGTATCTCCCTGCTTATTTGCATTCACAGATGGATAACCACTGGGGATGCTAACCGCTCCAACTGTAGACCAGCTAGTGCCGCCATCAGTGGTGGTTACTCTATAAACGGCATCTCCGGAGTAGTAAAAAACGTGAAGAGAATTGTTTTGTCCTCTTGCAACATCAAAATCAATAACTTTGTACGTTGATGGAACTTTAAGTGTATTCATTGTATTTACATTCCAGCAATAAACAGAGTCATTTTGCAAATAGAAACTATAGACTGAGTCAGCGCTTGAGCAAATGAGTCTACATTTACTGATCTTTGCAGTTATGCCAATATTATGCTGATTCCAGGTTTGACCCAAATCGGTCGACTTTAGCAGATAATATTTACACCAATTATTTAAAACTGAGTCTGCAATGCCTATATAAATATCTCCATTTTGCCTTTGAACTCCATCAATATTTGCATAAGGTTCATTATTAATAAGTCTCACATCTCTGTCACTCCATTTGGGAGTTTCTATCTTTACCGGGTTATCTATTTTTACTGTATTAACTACATTTTGAGCAGAAATGCAAAATGGAATCAACAAATAGAATAATAAGTAAACGTATCTCATTTGGTACCTCTTTTAGGTTAGTAGATTAATCCTTTAACAGGATTGTTAAATATATCCTCATTTTATAAGTAAAAATAGTATTATTAAGCCACATTACAAAAATATTTGTATTATAAAATAGTGAACTGTGATTAAACGAGGTATTGCAAATATCTGCGAAAACTATGAATGTTAATCAATATTGAAATGTCGTCACGGAAAATTCATTTTAGATAATAACGGATCTAAACAACCGCATTAGTACCACAACACGGCTGACTGAAAAAATCTATTTGTAAAGAAATGATTATAAAGTTTAAGAGAAAATTGTTATAATTGAATTATAAAAATTAAATTATTGCAAAATGGCTACAAAAAAGAAAACACAGAAGAAAATAAAAGAAGAATCAGTAAAGAGTTCAATTATCTTTAATATCCCCATTTCAAAAACAATTAATCTATCAGCGCTTGGTGTCATCGTACTTTTAGGGATATTGGATTGTATATATTTTATTAATGATGCATTCTCTAAAAACGGTGCATTTGGGTTTCCTTTGGACGACCCCTGGATTCATTTAACATTTGCGAGAAATTTAGTTGAATACGGCAGTTTTTCCTATTATAAAAACATATTGGCAACTGCCGGGTCAACTTCTCCATTATATACTTTTTTATTGTCAACTCTATATATATTTAGTAAAAATGAGTTTATTATCAGCTATTTCCTGGGAATTCTTTTCTTAGGGCTAAGTGTTTTTTATTTTTATAAACTCGTTAAGAATGAGGAACAAGAGAACTGGTTCCCACTGGCTGCTACATTAATGCTGGTACTTCAGCCAAAGTTACTACTGATCTCAGTTTCAGGCATGGAGACTTCTTTATTCATTTTTATGGTTATGTTGGCGTTTTTCTTTTATAGGAATAAGAATGTCTGGGGTTTGGGGGCTGCATTAGGTTTGTTAATTTGGAGCAGGCCCGACGGTGTGGTTGTTTGGATTGCAATAGTAATTGATTACTTTTTACAGGCATATTTTAGTAAGAACAAAGAAAAGAAATTATTTAATAATAAAGAAATTGCAGCTTCCTTTGGGATAGGAGCTTTTTTTGTCGTTTTATATTTTTTATTCAATTTGATTCTATCAGGTTCAATATTCCCAAATACTTATGGGGCTAAGATAGAGTTCTATAATAAAATGGATAGAAGTGCATTTTTAACAGACTCAGTTCTTAACTTCTTTGGGACAAATGAATTTGTCTTACTCTGGGTACCTTTTATGGCTGCATTACTTTATTCAGCTTATCTATTAATAAGAAAGCAATACAGCAAATACAATTTATATATACTCTTTATAGTTGGATTAATATTAATTTACTATATCAAACTGCCATTTGCTCATAGGTTTGGCCGTTATTTATTGCCAATAATTCCTTTTTATATATATGTTTCAGTAAGCGGAATGAGAGCAATTTATGAAGAGATCCAAAAGAATACTCATGCTGACTTTAAGAAACTATTAAATGGGCTCTTCTTTATTTTTGCAGCTTCACAGATAGCCTTTTCTTTTAATTATATTAAACCGGCTTTGTTGGAATACATAGAGTATTGTAAGTACCATAACGACAGGCATGTTGCAGCAGGTGTATGGTTAAATAAAAATACTAAGGAAAGTGATGTAATTGCAACTCATGATATAGGCGCAATTGCTTATTATAGTCATAGAAAAGTTTTTGACATGGCAGGGCTAATAAATCCGGAAGTAATACCTCATCTTAAAGAAGATGGCTTTAATAACTATTTATATAGCCAGTTCAAAAAAAATAATGTAACCTATTTAGCAGTGCTTAAAAATTGGTTTGAAGTTGGTAACCAAAAACCGGAATATGTACCTGTAAATCAGCCGGAGATACTTGAAGTATATAAATATATACAGGGAAAGACTCACATATTAGACAAAAAGGCTTCAAATTTATTGGAAGGTGTTGTCTATTATATTCAGAGTGGTGCTGATGAGCAAGCTATGCAGCTGGTTAATCAGTCGCTGGCAATAGACGCTAACTCTTCCAGAGGTTATTTCTTAAAAGGTTTAATTTGTGAGCATATGAAAAATGACAGCCTGGCAATGGGGTACTATAAAAAGTCTCTGGAAATATATCCGGAAGATCCTGATGCCAATTTTACTTTAGGACGCCAGTACTATAAGCAGAATAATATTCCTGAAGCAATTAAATATGTGGAAATAAGCGCAAAATTTAACTCGAATTATGAAAGGGCTCAGGACTTCCTTAAGTATCTGAGATCAAAAAAATAGTTTTTTTTTGAGGTAAAATATGAAAACTGTGAAAATCTTTTTAATGTTTTTGGTCTTAAGCGTACTAACCTTTGGCCAAAGCAAAACAGTTATTGTTGCGGAAATAAATGGTGAAGTAGATTTGGGGTTAGCTCCTTATCTTTCCCGGGTGGTTGAAGACGGCAACAGTAAAAATGTTTCTGCAATCATTATAAAGATAAATACTTTCGGCGGCAGGTTAGACGCTGCTACACAGATTAAGGATGCCATTTTTACGTCAAAGGTTCCTGTAATTGCATTTATTAATAACAGGGCTATTTCTGCAGGTGCTCTAATTGCTCTTTCCTGCAATAAGATAATTATGACTCCGGGGAGTGTAATGGGCGCAGCTACTGTTGTTGATCAAACAGGCCAAAAACAGTCTGAAAAGTACCAGGCATATATGAGATCTGAGATGAGATCAACTGCTGAAAAAAGAGGTCGGAATACTAATATTGCCCAAGGTATGGTAGATGAAAGAATTGTTATTCCGGAACTGAATGATAATGGCGACAAATTAATTTCACTTACTACGGAAGAGGCCATTAAAACCGGAATGGCTGATACTACATTAAATAATCTTTCTGAGATACTCAAATATCTGGATATGCCTAACGCTGTTGTATTAACTGAAACTTCAAATTGGGCTGAAGATTTTGTTAAGTTCCTCAATAATCCTGTTGTGTCTTCAATTTTATTGATGATAGGATTTTTAGGTATTATGGCAGAAATAAAAGCTCCGGGGCATGGTGCAGGCGCCATAGCCGCTGTAATTGCTTTAGCTCTATTCTTCGGTTCTTCGTATATCCTGCAGATGGCTTCTTTTTTTGAAATAATTCTATTTATTGTTGGCATCATTCTAATTGCATTAGAGATATTTGTAATACCCGGATTTGGTGTTGCGGGTGTGCTTGGAATAATATTAGTAATAGCTTCCATATTTATGTCTTTAATGGGAACAATGCCAATTTGGGATATGAACCATGTCTCAACTGCAGTTCTCCAATTAGGATCAGCTTTGGTGGCTTCAATTATTCTTATTATGATACTAATTAAGTATTTGCCCAAAAGTGAAAGATTTAATAAGTTGGTTCTTAAAGAATCAATCGGCAAAGGTGTTGAGTTTGCCGTTTTCCCCGGAAAAGAAAAATTGTTAAATGCTGAGGGTATTGCAATTTCAACTTTACGGCCTGCCGGTATTGCCGATTTTAACGGTGACAGAATTGATGTAGTTACTGAAGGCGACTATGTTGAAGCGGGTACTAAAATAAAAGTAATCCGTATTGAAGGTGTTAAAGTAGTTGTAACAGTAATGAGTTAGGAATAACTAATACTCAAAAAAAATGAACGAAAAAATGATGAAAATTAAGAATATTATAGTTGTATTTTGCATTATAGCCATAGCAGCGTTATTTTATAGCTGTAAGGATACCGGTGTTAATACGGACAATAACACTATCCCTTCTTCTAATGTGAGCTATAGTAAACATATCAGACCGGTGCTTGAAGCACATTGTGTAGGATGCCACAGCAGTTCCAACCCGCAGGGCGGGTTTGATGCTTCAACTTACTCTTCCTTAACTGCGGATCCGGGAATTGTATTTAAAGGGAAACCTGAAAACAGCAGGATTATCTGGCGGGTTGATCCTAAATACGGTATGTCGGTAATGCCTCCTCTTGGTTCAAATTATAAAGCACTGAATTCAAATCAGGTGACTGGCCTTTATACGTGGATTAAAGAAGGCGCCAATAATAATTAGTCCCCAATAAAAGAGGTTTCTAATTACAAGTGAGTAACTAAATGGGGAAAGCATTTGTAGTTTTCCTCCTATTTTTAGCCCATAATGAAGATCAATCGTAATGGGAAAAATATACATTATATTTTTAGTTTTTAACTGTTTTTTCAAAGCAGTATGACCAAAAACGATTGATCGATTATGGGGCGTAATATAGTAATATCAGAGTTTCGAATAGTACGAAAATGAGAATTTAGCTAACAAGGGGTTTGCTTTATCATTTAGCGCGAATAGTTCTTGTGCCTGCCGGTTAAATTAGTTCTTTAAGAAATAGATCACTATTTAATTTATCTGAATACGGTAATTTAGAACAGTTATATATTTTCTAAAATAACTAACATACTTCCAAATGTTGTGAAGAATTATTTTATTATAATAATAATTTTTATATAACTTACACATTAAAGTATTACAGCCTGATTATTTTAGAAAATAACAAAGTTCTGTTAAATAGAGTAACTAATTTAGAAATCATTAGCAGGTCATATAAATGATTTTAAAATTTAAAATTCTTATATTGTATTTATATAGTTGAATTTACGGATTTAAAAAGATATTTTCGTAAATGAAAAAAAAGAGGAAAATATTTTGACAACAAATGAAATTATTCAGTCAGTACCAAAAGTTCTTTTACATGATCACCTTGATGGTGGATTAAGAACAAGCACAATTATTGAGCTGGCTCAAGAAATGAAATATACTAAACTGCCTACAAAAGACCCTGGTGAACTTGCAGTTTGGTTTCATAGAGGAGCTAACAAAGGAAATCTTATAGAGTATCTGCAAGGCTTTGAACATACTATTGCTGTAATGCAAACCAAAGAAGCTCTTGAGCGTGTTGCTTATGAGATGATGGAAGATATGAAAAATGATGGCGTTTGTTATGTAGAAACAAGATTTGCCCCTATGTTTTCAACTCAAAAAGGTTTGTACAATGAAGACGTAGTGCAGGCAGTTTTAACCGGGCTGGAGCGCGGTAAAAAAGATTTTGGGGTTGGTTATGGACTGATTATTTGCGGTATGCGCAATATGAAGAACACTTTGGAAATGGCTGAACTTGCTGTCAATTTTAGAAATGAAGGCGTTGTCGGATTCGATTTAGCCGGTGAAGAAGGCGGTTATCCTCCTAAGAAACATATTGAAGCTTTCCAATTTATTCAGAGAGCTAATTTTAATATTACCATTCACGCCGGTGAAGCTTTCGGCAAAGAATCTATTTGGCAGGCTATTCAGTGGTGCGGTGCACACAGAATTGGCCATGCAACCCATTTGCTTGAAGATATTACCTTGGATAAAAATGGTAAAGTTGCCGGATTTGGCGACCTTGCTCAATATGTATTGGATAAAAGAATACCTCTTGAAATTTGCTTGTTAAGCAATGTTCATACCGGAGCAGTTGATAAAATAGAGAATCATCCTTTTGGTATTTTCTTTAATGAAAAGTTCAGAGTTACTATTAATACTGATGATAGATTAATGAGCGATACCACAATGACAAAAGAGTTTGCTACGGCTATTGAAGTGTTTAATATAAGCCTGGAAGATGTGGAAAAGATTACTATCAACTCCATGAAATCCGCTTTCATCCCTCACAAAGAAAGGTTAGATTATATTTATAATGTAATTAAACCGGGATATCAAAAAATTAAAGACCAATTACTTTCATTAAAAACTTATTCGAATAATTATGAAGAAACTGTTCCAAAATTATAATTTTGAGTTTAATAGCAGCGAGAAAAAGATACTGGGTACTTTTCTTAAACAGGTATTAAAACAATTAGGCGATAATAAAGATTATTATCCTTACACTACTGCATATAAATCCGTGCTGGAAAAAATTAACAGTGGTGATGAGACTATCAGACTTACAAAGGACGAAAAAGGTAAAGTAAAAGAACAATTGGAAAATAGTCTTAAGCTTTACAAAAAAGAAATTAAAAAAGCATGGTTCTTCAAAAGGTGGCTTTATCGTTCAATGATAACACAATATGAAGCGCTTGTAGAAAATCATTTTAAAAATTGATATGCTGACAACTATAGAAAAAACATCAATCAAAGCACCTACAGGAACTGAAATTACCTGTAAAAGCTGGCTGCAGGAAGCAGCTATGCGTATGCTTATGAACAATTTAGATCCCCAGGTTGCAGAAAATCCCGTTGAACTGATTGTGTATGGAGGTAAAGGGAAAGCTGCACGTAACTGGGAGTGCTATGACGCAATAATTGAATCCCTTAAAAAATTGGACAACGATGAGACTCTGCTTGTGCAGTCAGGTAAACCCGTTGCTGTTTTTAAAACACATTCTAATGCACCAAGGGTTATAATTTCTAATTCTATGCTGGTTCCGGATTGGGCAACATGGGATGAATTTAGACGTCTGGAATCTTTGGGGCTTACAATGTACGGTCAAATGACAGCCGGGAGCTGGATTTACATCGGAACTCAGGGAATTCTGCAGGGAACTTATGAAACTTTTGTGGAGTGCGGCAGAAAATATTTCAATGGCGATTTGGCCGGCCGTTTTATCTTAACTTCCGGTTTGGGAGGAATGAGCGGGGCACAGCCTTTAGCCGGTACAATGGCAGGTGCTGTTATTCTCTGCGTTGAAGTTGATAAAGAAAGAATTCAAAAGAGAATTGAATCGGGTTATCTTGACGTATTTACCGAGAGTATTGATGAAGCGGTTAAATTAGTCCTTGATGCCAAACAACAGAAGAAAGCATTATCTGTTGGCCTTTTAGGCAACGCAGGTGAAGTTTTACCAGCACTTCTTAAAATGAATGTTATCCCGGATATTTTAACTGACCAGACTTCTGCTCACGATACGCTCAATGGATACGTTCCTATGGGGATGTCTTTTGAACAGGCCTTAGAGTTAAGAAAAAATAATCCGGAAGAATATATCCGCTTGGCTAA
>JAUZPC010000075.1 GCA_030706105.1 Bacteroidota bacterium
ACGAAGCTTCAGGTAAGACTCCAAAACTTCATTATGTTTTTGCCGAAAGGGGAATATTAAGCTGTTCTTTTGATTGGGAAACTTTGACTGCATATCTTTCAAATGGAACAGAATACCATGCATTCAATCTGGCAACCAATAAAGAAATAATTTTGAGTCAGGAAATTGATAATGGCAAATTATCAGATTTTAAGGAAATAATAAAAGACCGCTTACAAAAAGAACTGGATGCGCATCTGAAGAATTATTCTGAAAAAGAATGGCTAGAAATATTTGAAGATAAAGAGACCGTTGAAAAATCATTCAAAGCCGACACCATATCTGAAAGGCTATATAGTACATATTATCTTGATAATGGAAATTTATATATAGTTGTTGATAATTACTTTGAATTCCCGCATGTGGCTCAGGCAATGGACTTATCGTTCAAAATACAAATTCCATTCACTAAGCTAATGCAATACATAAACGAGGAGTCTATTCTTAACAACCTAAAATAAAATAGCTTAAGTATACCTTAATTACAAATAATTAATAAATTTTTTAAATAGTATTGCATTAAAAAGCGGAAATTGTTATTTTTACAGACTAAAATTTTTGGGCTCATAGCTCAGTTGGTCAGAGCAGCTGACTCATAATCAGCGGGTCGGTGGTTCAAGTCCATCTGAGCCCACACTAAAAGCCTCTTTTTCGCAAGAATTAGAGGTTTTTTTGTTTTATACCCCTTCTAAAAACCCGATGATCTGACATCACATATTCATGTCGCAGCACTCACTTGTCAATCATAATTATTCTAATATTCTATATTATTGTTGAAAAGATTTTGACTAAGCAAAAAAATCAGTAAAAATATAAAATCCATTATTCTTATTAGATTGAAGATAGAATATGAAGACAATATTTTTCGCCCTTACATTATTATTAATAAGGTATTCAGTCTATGCAGATTTTTTAACTTTCCCCTATATACAAGGACTTAATGATAATTCTGCATACGTTCTTATTGAAAGTTCTACTCAAGACACGGTTTTTGTTGATTATGGGTTGACAATTTACTCTGGGTTTACTGCAAAGACCACAATAATAAGTGCAACAACGGCTGTACCGGCTACGTATGTACATAAAATTTTGTTAACAGGACTTTGTGCTGATACTATAATTTTTATCTCTGTACGGCAAGCTGGCAGTATAACTACTTCTACATCATTCAGATCAATAGCTTCTTCCGGTAGAAGTTTTAAATGGGCTTGGATTGCAGATAGTCAGTATGATACAACAGTCTTCAATTCAATAATGGAGCGGATTCTTCCCAAAGGACCTCATTTCATTATTCATGGTGGTGATGTTGCAGATGAGGGAACTTACAGATTATGGAAATCACAATTCTTTACCAATAGTGCAAGGAACGTATTAATGCGAACCCCCAGTTTTCTTGCTGTGGGGAATCACGAAGGATGGGAACAGAATACAAAGGCCTTTACGCAGTCACCAGTATCCCGCTCTGGAAATCAGCCCTATTACTCATTTGATTATGGTGATATACATTTTTTAATACTAAATACTCAGTTGCCTTATGCAATAGGGAGTGAACAATTTAATTTTGCTGCAAATGATTTAAGCAATACTAAAAAGAGATGGAAAATTGTATGCAGCCATAAACCCGGTTTTATTATTTATGAGAACTCAGAAAAGCAACAATCAAATCAGGATATGATTAACTTGTTCACAAGAGTTTTTGAACCAAACAATGTCGATATTGTGTTATCGGGGCATAATCACTTATATCAACATTTAAAATTAAATAATATCGATCATTTTATAATTGGTAGTGCAGGGGGGGTATTGGATCCAATAGCATCTGCTCCTTATGTTGTCAAATCGGCAAGTTCATACTGTTTTGGAATATTTGAATCTGCCCCTCAAGTGCTGAAGTTGACGGTATATAGCTTGAATAATAAAATAATAGATACCTTAATCTGGTTTAAGCTTGAGTTCTCTGGAATAAAACTTCCGGCTGGCTACTCATTATCACAAAACTATCCAAATCCTTTTAATTCATTTACTACAATAAAATATGATGTCCTTAATGCGGAAAAAGTAACTATAAAAGTATATGACATCCTTGGTAATGAAATCAGAACACTTGTCAATGAGCATAAAGACCCGGGATATCACTCAATTCTTTTTGATGGCTCAAACCTAAGCAGTGGGGTTTATATTTATAAAATTATTGCGGGAGTTTATATCTCGGGTAAAAAGATGATGGTGATAAAATAATCTTAAATATATGCAGTTTTTTTAGCTTGAGACAGTAGGATTGAACTCAGGCATGTACTTGTATATTTTTTTACAAATTAGCACAATATAAAATTTTACTATATAATGCGGGTGTCTTGATATATTCGCTATTTCTTTTTGTATTTCTCATTATTATCTTTAATAAAGTACTTTTAAAATACAATCATCAATATTTGCACTGATTTCTTTTATGAATACAATTAGGGCTATTAAAACTTTTTTTGCTTTTCCGCAAGGCAAGGATGAGAATAATCAGCATGTTGCTAATCTCATTCATATTATTTCTTTAATTGTATTGTTCGCCGTTTCTTTTCTGTTACTTCAAAGACTTATTTTTCTCAATCCGCTTCAGTTGCCGCCTAATTTTTTAGTTATTATCCTGATGTCCATTGCAATCAAATTAAACCAAAAAGGAAAAATCAGGTTGGCCGGTAATCTGCTTATGTGGACTTTGCAGGTGTTTTTATTTTATCTGTTAATCTACAATGACGGTATCCATGATACTGCAATGCTGGCATACACGGCAGCCATTGTTTTTGCTGGAATTATATTAAGGAAAAAGGAATTTATTGCTTTTACTATTTTGGCACTCCTATCTATAATTTTATTAAGTGTTATGGAAATTACCGGAGTTGTAAAGAATAATTACAGTAGTTCAACTAACATAATAGACATAATAGATATTCTTCTCATTTTAATTTTAACTGCTTTAAGCATCTGGATACTGACTAATTATCTTATTAAAATGTATCTGCATCAAAAGAGTAATGAAGTCACATTAACTGAGAACGCAAAACAACTTAAAATACTTGAAGAGCGATTTGATCAGGTAGCTGATAATGCCGGAGAGTGGGTTTGGGAAGTCAATGCTGAAGGACTTTACACATATTCCAGTGCCATTGTTAGTAAAATATTAGGATATCAGGCAGAAGAACTTGTAAATAAAATGCATTTTTATGATTTTTTTGAGCCTTCTGACAAAGAAAGGTTAAAAAAGGAAGCATTCAGCTATTTTGCTTCTAAAAAAGCATTTAATGAATATAAAAATAGAAATATTGCAAAAACCGGGGAAATTGTAGTCCTTCAAACAAATGGTTCGCCGGTCATATCTGAATCCGGTGATCTTATTGGTTATCGGGGTGCTGATATTGATATTACAGAAAAAGAGATTAATTATATAAAGCTTACTCAGTTTGGCGAGATATTTAACAGGATAAATTATGCTTTATATATTTTCCGGCTTGATGATTTGAATGATGATTCCTCACTTACCGTAGTTTTTGCTAATCCAGCCTCCAAAAATATTTGGGAGCAGCCATCTGACGATTTAGTCGGTAAAAAGATTTCTGATGTATTCTCTTTTGCTAGAGAAAAGCATTTGTCTTTTATAGTTGCAAACGTGATTAAAGAAGGAAGGTATTATATAGACGACAATTTTAGTTTAGTTACGGGTACCGGAAGTAAAAGGTATTTTACATTTAGAGCATATCCGCTTGCTGATAATTGTGTTAGTGTATCCTTTGATGATATCACTATGAGGAAAAACAACGAAATACAGTTGGCTGAATCTCAAGCCAAATTATTTGCAATAGTTGAATCTACAAACAATCCGATCTGGTCAGTTGATTGTAACAGTTTTGGATTAATTTCTTTTAATTCTGCTTTCTTTAATTATTTCAAAGAGTATTATAATTTTGAAATATCAATAGGGATGACTCCTCATAAATTGTATCCACAAGAAAATGCTGAATTATGGGTTAGCCTGTACACACGTGCCTTGTCGGAAGGTCCTTTCCGCTATGAATACCGTACACTTTCAAGTGCTCATATACTATTTTTGTCTATTAGTCTGATGAAAACGGACGGTAAAATCTTTGGTATATCGGTATTTGCAGAAGATATTACCGAACGTAAGAAAGCTGAAAACGCATTACTTGAAAGTGAGGAATTATTTCGCAAATTGGTAACAACTGTACCGGATACCATTATACAAACTGACATTAATAATAATATTACTTTTATAAACAAAAGTGAAATTAAAGGGGTGCCTTTCTTTAACAAAGAAAAAATATTAGGTAAAAATATTATGGCCTTTGTTAGTGAGGAATCTATGATGGAGGCACGTGAGAATGTACCTCAATTATTTTCTAAAAAACTTGGCTTGCGGGAATATAAATTGGTTCTTGAAGGAGTTGAACTTGAATGTGAAATAAATGGCGATATCTTGCATAACTCCGAGGGTGAGGTTTCCGGAATGGTATATGTCATTAGAAATATTTCACAACGGAAAAGGGATGAAGCCGCTTTAAGGCAGAGTCTCTTAAACTTCAGAAGAATATTTAATTTGTCCCCTTATGCAATGGCCATTAATGAACTTGCCGCTCCTTCTAAAATAATTGATATAAACGAGGCATATTTAAAATTAACTGAATTCTCTTATTCTGAAACTATTGGGAAACCGGCTTATGTTATCAGCGATGAAATCATTACCAAGTTAAAAAAAGGTCCTTTTGATAGATTCGGCTATGTTGAGAATGTCGAAGTAAAATTTAATTCAAAGTTTGGTAAAGAAAAATATGCTCTTCTTTCAACAAGAATTATTGAATACGACTATAAGCCTTGTGCTTTAACTGTTATTGAAGATATTACCGATAAGAAAAAAGTGGAATTAGAATTAAATGACAGCTATATAAGGTATCGTGCACTGTTTGAGCATGGTAACGATGCCGTCTTCATTTTAGATAAACTTATTATTGTTGCCTGTAACATTAAAGCAGTTGAACTATTTGGAGTTCCAAAGGATGAAATAATTGGGAAAAGCCCGCTTGACTTTTCTGCTGAATTTCAGTCAGATGGAAATAAGTCAACTGAAAAATTTTATAAAGAAGCTAAGAATTTTTATTTTACCGAAAACGAAAAAAGGTTTGAATGGAAATTAAAGCGTAAATCAGGCGATCTCTTTGACGGTGATATCTCTTTAACTAAAATAAATCTTTCGGGAAAAGAATACGTACAGGCTTTTGTAAGAGATATTTCAGATAGAAAACAAATTGAAAATGATTTAGATGTCTACAGAAAACACCTTGAAGAGCTTATTCAAGAAAGAACATACAAATTAGAAGAACTAAATAGACTTTTACAAAATGAGATAATAAAACAAAGAGAGTCAGAAGTTAAAGTAAAAATTGCTTTGGAGAGGGAAAAAGAATTTAGCGAGTTAAAATCACAGTTTATCTCAACAGCTTCTCATGAATTCCGAACTCCTCTGGCTGTTATTCAGTCTTCTACAGAATTATTGCAAAGGTTTGGACGAAACTGGAATGAGACTGAATATGAAGAGCAGATTGAGGCAATTAAATCTAATATTGCGGATCTTACAGAATTGATGACTAATGTTTTAACTATTAGCCGGACTGAGACAGGTGTAATAAAATTTGAACCTCAGAATATTAATCTTTATCAAATTTCTAAAGTTATAATTGAAAATATTAAATACCTGGTAACAGATAATAAAGAAATTGTTTTCAATTACATTCCTGAAAAAAAATTCTTCTATCTGGATGAATTACTTCTTAAATTCATAATTCAGAATCTGCTTGCTAATGCTGTTAAGTATTCTTTCCCGGGTACAAAAATCGAATTCTCCATAAATCTAAATAATGATAACCTGTTTATTAAAGTAAGCGATCAGGGGATTGGCATTCCTCAGGAAGATTTTGCAAACTTATTTGAACCTTTTCATAGAGGTTCAAATGTGAGCAATATTAAAGGAACAGGGCTTGGGATGTCAATAATTAAAAGAGCTGTGGAAATACATAAAGCAGAAATTTCTTTCTACAGCGAAATAAATATCGGTACCACATTTTTAGTTAAATTCCCTGCGGAGATTCTGCTTCCCAATAAAAAACCAGATTAAATGAAAAATAAAATTCTAATTATTGAAGATGAAATTCAATTAGCACGCAATATTTCAATTTTGCTCAAAGCGGAAAATTATGATGTGCGGACCTCGTCAAACGGCACTGAGGGTTTAGAAAGCGCACTCAATTGGCTGCCGGATCTTATTATCTGCGATATTATGATGCCGGGTATGGATGGCTATGCAGTGTTTGAAGCACTTCAAAAAAACATTACTACGTCTGCAATTCCCTTTATATATTTAACTGCAAAGGTTGAAAGAAGCGACTTGAGAAAAGGTATGGAATTGGGGGCAGACGACTATATCTTTAAACCTTTTTCAGCGGAAGAATTAATTAAGGCAGTTAGTATAAGGCTCCAAAAATTTCAAAAAGTAAAAGCAAAGATTTTAACAGAACAAACTGACGCTTCCGGAAATGTGTTATCAAAAAAATACAAGCCGGAAGATAAGATGTTTTTTAAATTGCATAATTCTTCCATATTGGTTCTTATTGAAGAAATCAAATGTATATTGTCAGAAAACCAATACTCCAATATTATTACTGCCGGCAATAAGTCTATTCTGGTTAGAAGGGCTATCAGTACGTGGGAAAAAATGTTACCGGAAAAAATGTTTATTAGGATTCATCGGTCAACGATTATAAACCTGAAATTTATTTTAAAAATTGAAAAATGCAGCTCCGGCTCTTACCGCGTTTATTTAAAAGATCAACAAAAGTACTTTGATATTAGCAGAAAATATATAAAGAAACTTAAAAACTATTTTTAATAACCTAAACGAATCATTAACTCTCTCATAATTTTGCGCCTGTTAGGGAAGCTAATATCCCTTTCTAAGCTAAAAAGCAAGCAGCTCACTCCAATTATATGCCACTCGCAACAATACTTGTAATAATTTTATACCTGTTAACGATTATAGATTAGAAAATAAGAAACGAAAAAAAAGGATGTGCTATGGCTGATAATATTAAAAACGTTGATGAGCTTTCGGGTCTGCTCCAACTGGTAAGTTTTAAAATTGGCAATGAAGAATTCGGAATAGATATTCTTAAAGTGCAAGAAATTAATAAAATGGTTCCGATAACAAAAATGCCAAACACTCCTGAGTTTATAGAAGGTGTTATAAACTTGCGGGGCAGGATTATTCCTGTAGTGGATATGAGGATAAGACTGGGTCTTGGGAAGCAGCAGCATAATAAATCAACCAGAATTATAGTAGTTGATATCGAAGGAAAAACTATCGGGTTTGTTGTGGATGCTGTAAGCGAGGTCTTAAGAATTCCTGCAAGCATTACTGAAGCTCCGCCTGAATTAACTTCCGGAATCAATTCTGATTTCATTACTGCAGTAGGAAAACTGGATGACCGTTTGTTGATATTACTGGATTTAGATAAGGTTCTAAAAACCAGTGAAAAGGAATTAATTCTCAGCTAATTATAACTATAAGTAAAAATGATAATAATAGGAAAAAATATGAAATGGTTTAATGATTTAAAAATTGCGAAAAAACTTATTGTTAGTTTTTCTGTCGTATTAGTATTGATGACTTTCTTGGGAATATTTTCAATCTCCAGGATGAAAACTGTTAAGCAGTCAGCCAATGACCTGGCGGAAAATTGGATGCCATCAATTAAATATGCTTCAAAAATGGCTATTGACTTTGGTCTTGTCCGCAGATATGAAATGCGTATAATACTAACCAAAACAACAGAAGAAATCTCTGATATCAATAATAAACTTACTGCGGCTAAAGCAACATTGGCCCAAGACCAAAGTGCTTATGAACCCTTATTATCAAGTGCAGAAGAAAAGGATAACTATAGTGAGTTTAAGAAAAGTTACGAATTATACATAGTACAGCAGCAAAAGATAATTGGACTTGTTAAAGAAAATAAACGTGAAGAAGCTGCAACTATTCTTGGTGGTGAGTCCAAACGGGTATTTGATGAAGCTGAACAGTATTGTTTTAAAGCAGTGGCAATAAATGAAAAAGGCGGAACTGAATCTGCCAAAGCCAGCGACGACGTTTATGGATCTTCTCAAATGCTTATATGGATAGTTCTTGGTATTAGTATTCTTTTAGGTCTGTGGATTGCTACATATGTTGCAGGTTATATTAAAAAAAGTATTGCCAAAATTGTAGAAAGAATGGATGACCTTGCTAATACTTGTCTAACCAATCTTGAAAAAGGATGCAAGCAATTGGCATTGGGAGACTTAAACATCAGCATTTCAGCAAATATTCTTCCTTTGGATATAAACTCTAAAGATGAATTAGGTTCTCTGGCCACAAATATAAATCAGGTTATAAGTAAAACACAATCTACTGTTATATCAGTTGAGCAGGCTGTTAGTGCCATTAAAGGGACTTTGGAAGAATCTAAAGTACTTGTTGATGCTGCTTCCAATGGTAAATTAAAAACCAGAGGCAATGCCGATAAATTTAGCGGTGCTTATAAAGAATTAGTCAGTGGTTTAAACCAAACTATAAATGCTATTGCTGAACCAATTGATGAATCCGGCGATGTATTAGCAAATATGGCCAAAGGTGATCTTACCGTGCTTATGTCAGGTGAATACAAGGGTGATTTTGCATTAATTAAAAACAGTATTAATACTGTATCAGAATCACTGTTCAATGCATTAACTAAAGTTAGTGAAGCTGTCCAGGCTACTGCAAGTGCATCATCCCAAATATCTTCCAGCTCTGAAGAAATGGCTGCTGGAGCACAGGAACAAAGCGCACAAACAACTGAAATTGCCGGGGCCGTTGAAGAAATGACTAAAACCGTAATTGAAACTTCCCGCAACGCCAGTATTGCTGCTGAAAATTCAAAGGCGGCAAGTGACAACGCCAGAAAAGGTGCCTTAAAAGTTGAAGAAACTAAAAAAGGTATGGAAAAAATTGCTGAATCGTCTTCTGAGACTGGTAAAATAATTTCTTCTTTGGCTAATAAAACTGATCAAATAGGGGAAATTGCTCAGGTAATTGATGACATTGCAGACCAGACTAATCTTTTAGCTCTTAATGCCGCTATTGAAGCTGCAAGAGCAGGTGAGCAGGGCAGAGGATTTGCTGTTGTGGCTGATGAAGTGAGAAAATTAGCTGAAAGAACAACAAAAGCAACAAAGGAAATTGCCAACACTATTAAGTCAATCCAAAGCGAAGCTAAAGAAGCTGATAAATCTATGGTTGTTGCAAAAGAATCTGTTGTTGCAGGAATGGCTTTAACAGAGCAAGTTGCAGAAGTGTTAAACGAAATTCTTAAAGTTAATGCAGGTGCTGCTGATATGATAAATCAGGTTGCTGCTGCAAGTGAAGAGCAGTCAGCCACTGCCGAGCAAATAAGCCGTAATATTGAAGGCATAAGCAGTGTAACTGCTCAGTCTGCTGCAGGAACTCAACAAATTGCCCGTGCAGCCGAAGACTTGAACCAGCTAACAGCTAACCTACAGAACTTAATTGAACAATTCAAATTAGATAAAAATAGCCATTATGCAATTAGAGCTAATGGCAAACTTATCAAAGCATAAAGAAATGTTTAGTGTACTCTAAAATAGGATAGAATGAATAAGAAAATGTCTGCAAAGCTCTTTTGCAGACATTTAATTCTTACTGATTTTCGGAAGACGCAACTATCCGTACTTAAAAAATTATAATAAAAGGAATAGAAAATGAAATATAGTATTGAAAAATTTAAAGACTGGAAAATCTCCTCCAAAATAATTTTCTCGTCAATTCTTGCTTTATCCATACTTGC
>JAUZPC010000076.1 GCA_030706105.1 Bacteroidota bacterium
CCGGTTGAGCTTTCGGCTTTTACTGTCAGCCGGAAAGGGAACAAAATAGCGTTAAACTGGACTACCTCAACGGAGACTAATAATAAAGGATTTAGTGTTCAGAGATCAAAGGATAAGGCAGTATGGGAGAGCTTAACGTTTGTTAAAGGTAATGGAACTTCAACAAATATAAATACTTATTCGTTTATTGACGAACATCCATACTCAGTAAAGTCGTATTATCGCTTAACTCAGGAAGATTATGACGGCAGCATAAAGACCTATCCATATGCCGAAACAAATACTCAATTAATTAATTCATATAGTTTAGAACAGAATTATCCAAATCCGTTTAATCCTTCAACTACTATTAGTTATGCTATTCCGGTAAAACAAAAAGTTATAATGAAAGTATTTGATGTTTTAGGAAATGAAGTATCTGTATTAGTTAACGGAGAACAGGAAGCAGGTACCCATTTAGTATCGTTAAATGCTAAAAACCTTCCAAGCGGAATTTATATTTATAAGATACAGGCGGGGACTTTTTCACAAAGCAGGAAAATGCTGCTGGTAAAATAATTAGCGTTTGAAAAGTCCATTAAGACTTAAAGTTAAAAATAGAATAGTAAGCCGGTTTAGCAAAAGTGTTGAACCGGCTTTTACTATTTAGAGGATAATTAATTAAGTGTTATAAAATTTGAATTATTTTCAGGATTTAATAATATTATCTTTCTTCGCTTTATTAAAAATAAATGGAAATTATTAAGAGAATAAAAAGGTACAATGTTGAATTTGAAAAGAAAAATATCATTAGTAATAATATTTACATCAATAATCTGGGTCGGCTGGGGCTCAGTTGGGCATAAGATTATAAATAAAAAATTTAGTTTGTCGATGCCACAATCAATGAGCTTCTTATCATCTTGGGCTGATTCTCTTTCTATACATGGCTCTGATGCGGATAACAGAAAAGGTGCGGACCCGACAGAAGCACCCAAACATTATATTGATATTGACGCATATGCAGAGTTCCTTTCCAACGGGAAGATTACACAAGATTTAGATTCCCTGATTGCAATACACGGCAATACAACTGTGTATGATAACGGAATTTTGCCGTGGGCAATAATTAATACAGAGGACTCCCTAAAAAATGCTTTTGCCCGTAAAGACTGGCATAAAGCAATGTTGTTTGCTGCAGATCTTGGCCATTACATTGGGGACGGCCATATGCCGCTGCACGTTACTAAAAATTATGATGGAGATTTAACCAATCAATCGGGTATTCACTCAAGGTATGAAACTACAATGATTGGTAAATATAGTACTCAAATAACCTACACCGGTGACAGCGTAAAGTATATTAGTAATATAGCCGATTCTGCTTTCTCTTTTATTTATTTTAATAATAAATATGTTGACTCTGTTTTAGCTGCCGATATATATGCTAAAGGCCAAAGCGGCGGGTCATATAACACTGCATATTACACTGCTTTATGGCAAAAGCTTAGCGGTATTACAACTTATATGTTCAAGCTTGCTTCATATAGGCTTGCCTGCTTTATCTATACAGCCTGGGTAGATGCAGGGCGCCCTACTGTAACAGATGTTTATGATAAGGATGCGCAGTTAGTCAAAGGAATGTACTTAGTCCAGAATTATCCAAATCCGTTTAATCCTTCAACCGTAATTAAATATGGAGTTACGTCTTCCTCAAATGTTACTTTGCAGGTGTATGATTTACAAGGACGGTTAGTTACAACTTTAGTTAATGAAGTAAAACAACCCGGAGAATATTCTGTTCAGTTTAATGCAGGAAGTAAAGGAAATATTTCAAGCGGTGTTTATTTCTATAAACTAAAAACGGGAAATTATTCACAAACTAAAAAAATGTTGTTAGTAAAATAGCGCCTAAGTGATTAAGTTGAAAAGTTATAAAGTTATAAAGTTGAAAGTTATAAGGTTATAAAGTGTAAAGTTGAAAGTTGGGGAGTTGAAAGTAATTGCCGGTACAGCAGAAATGCTGTGCCGGCTTTTTTAATAGATAGAGATATTTGCAACCAATAATGCGGTAATGAAACCTGAATAACCTTAAAAATTATTAGGAATTAGTATAAATACTTTAGTCCCGTTTGAAATTTCAAAACGAAGCAGCCCTTTTAGCTGATCAGCCAGATTAAAAATCAATTGCATCCCAAGGGTATTTATTTTAGAAACATCCGGTATCTCTTTCATTCCAATTCCATTATCTTCAAATGTCAACAAAAACTTGGTTGAGTCGCTTTCCTTAAAGGAAACAGAGATTGTACCTTTCTGTCTGTTCGGAAAAGCATATTTTAGGGAATTTGAAACCAGCTCATTTAAAATAAGTCCAAAGGGAACAATAAAATCCAACGAGATAGAGATATCTTCAATATCTAATTTGAGAGTAATATTACCGGTTGAATATTCATAGGAAGTGACAAGATACTGCAATAAATCACTCACATATTCTTTTAAATTAACTTTGGAAAGGAGATTAGAAGCATAAAGTTTCTCATGGATAAGTGCCATGGCCTTAACACGGTGCCGGCTTTCATCAAATAGCTCTATCACTTTTGGATCGTTCATATAATTACCCTGCAGACTTAGCAGGCTGGAAATAATCTGCAAATTATTTTTAACGCGATGATGAATTTCTTTCAGGAGTACTTCCTTCTCTTTTAAATTTTGAGCTATTTGTTCCCCGGCAATTTTACTATCGGTAACATCTCTTAGAATAACGGTATAAAGTATTTCATTACCAATATTTATTTGGGAAATAGAAGCTTCAATTGGGAACTCTTCACCATTCATTCGGACAGCGCTCAGTGTTCCTAAAGATCCAATTTTTCTGTTTGTGATTCCTGTTTTGCCAAAATTAACTATGTGTTGAGAATGAATGCCTTTATATCTATCGGGGATAAAGATATTAATGGGCTTACCCATTACATCATCAGCTTTGCAGGCGAACATCTTTTCTGCGGCAGTATTAAAAAGAATAATTTTTTGATCGGCATTAGCAGTAATTATAGCATCCATGGCAGAATCGACAACACCCTTAAGCCGAAGCTCATTTTGGCTTGAAGTTTCAGAGGCAAGATATTTCAGGCAAAAAACACCCAGCTGTTTTCCAAGTACTTCCAGCATTAACATTATACTTTTATCCGGCTCTAAAGAATTATCAGAAAAAAATGCTAAAACTCCTTTTGTTTGGCTGCCGCTTATTAATGGAAAGACATATGCAGTTTTTAAACCTGATTTAATTAAATAAATAGTCCTTGCAAGCATATAAGACTTAAAATCCTTGACCATTCTTGGTTTGCCATCTTGCCATACCCTTCCCAAGATACCCTGGCCTTTAACGAGTTTGTAATTTCTGCTCACTTCTTCCAACTCGGATCCGTCAACGGAGCTGCTGTACCATGAAGATTCAAGCTTAAGAAAACTGCCTCCCGAATCCTCAAACCAGAGTTCACCAACTTTCCAATTCTCTGAAAGGCAGATCATTTTCAGTATTTTAGTTCCGGCAGCTTTAAGTGAAGCTGTTTCAGCTAAGATCATGGCAACATCATACTGAAGTTGAAGCTGGCGTTCCAGTCTTTTTCTGTATGTGATATCGTATGAGGCTACAAGCCAGGCAAATTTATCGCCTAAAATAATTTTATTTGAAACATTTTCAACGTCGATAATTGTTCCATCCTTTGTCTTATGCCTCAGAATTTCTTTACCTTCTGTTTTGATACTATAATCAATGATGGATTCAGGCTGATTGGATTCCGTCTCCTCAACACGAATATCGTTAATTTTCATTTTGAGAAATTCATCCCGGGTATAACCATACTTATAAATTGCTGCATTATTTATAGCAAGAATATGATATTCCAAATCGTCATAAATAAACATTGGCACGGGATTATTCTCAAATAAAAGGGCAACATGCTCTCTCGAGCCTTCAATTTTTAGATTTTCCATCACTTCCTTGTAATACAAATAAACAAATCTTTATAATAAATATATGCAAGTGAACAGTAAAAAAAGTGAGAGAGTATGGCAGTTTGAGTGCTGTCACTTTTTAGGATAGTACCCATCCGAACCGGGCTGTGGATGTAAAAAAAAGGACGGCTAACAGATTTATTAAGGATATAACTAATTTTTAATGTATATAACAACCTAAAAACGGCTTTGATGTACTATATGTAACAAAAATATCAAAAAAAAGTATTATATTTGTGCAGTTCTTTAAAAATAATGTTTCAAGACGATGACGATTTACGGTAAAAACTTGCTCAAAAACGACTCAAAAGGTCAGAAAAACTTACCGGAATGTTTATGACGCTTGATTCATTTAACAATATAAATGTATTATTTTATGTTAAAACAACTATTAAGGAGACAAAATGGGTAGCATAATTAAAGAAAGAATGAAACTTGCCAAATTCAAAGGCGTTGAGCACGAAGCATTGTTAAGCTTGCTGGTCGCATCCAGTGCATTAAGAGCAAAACAGGAAAAGATTGCAGCACAGAACAAAATTACTCCAACTCAGTTCTTTGTATTGCGCATATTAAAAGAAGCTCATCCGAATGGATTGGCAAGATATGAAATATTAAGCAGACTAATTGACGCTCAGCCAGACGTAACCCGTATTATCGATCGTTTGGTAGAAGCTAAATTAGCTGAAAGAATTACAACTGAAGAAGATAAAAGACAATCTTTAGCCCGCTTGACCAAAAAAGGACTTAAATTAGTTACCGATATGGAAGGTCAAATGGACGAATTTGATAACTTACTTAAAGGTAAAATCAGCAAAAAAGACAGCCAGGTATTGACTGCCATTTGCGAAAAAATCCTTGATTCTTTAGACTAAGAGTGTAATAGGTAAAGACTTATACAAGAAGAACCCCGGTTATGCCGGGGTTCTTTATTATTATCAGGTTAGTTTTTCATATCAAGAATTCTATTGGCTTGCTGCCGTATCTGGTTCTTTATTGCCTCCGGCAGGTGATTACCGAACATTCCAAAATATTCTCCAATTTCATTAAGTTCCAACAGCCAGTCATTCTTATTAACTGTCAGCATTTCTGCAATTTGCTCTTTTGACAAATTTAGTCCATCAAAATCAATTTCATCAGGAGCAGGCATAATGCCCAGGGGAGATTCTATGCCATCTGCTTTGTTATCTAATCTGTTAAAAATCCATTTCATAACTCTTATATTATTACCAAAACCCGGCCAGATAAAGTTTCCTTTTCTGTCTTTTCTAAACCAATTAACGTTAAAAATTCTTGGAAGATTTGCTGCCTCTGTCTTTTGAGCCATACTTAGCCAGTGAGCAAAATAATCTCCCATATTATAACCGCAGAAAGGGAGCATTGCAAATGGATCTCTTCTTACTTCTCCAACTTTACCGGTTGCAGCGGCGGTTGTCTCAGATGAAACAATAGCCCCCGTAAAAACTCCATGTTCCCAGTTGAATGACTCATAGACAAGTGGAATTAAAGATGCGCGTCTTCCGCCAAATATGATTGCGGAGATTGGAACACCCTGCGGGTTTTCCCAGGCTGGATCAATAACCGGGCATTGGTAGGCGGGGACAGTAAATCTTGAGTTTGGGTGGGCGGCTGCTTCTTTGCTTTCAGGAGTCCAGGAATTACCAAGCCAGTTAATCAACTTTTCAGGTTTATTTTCAGTTTTCCCCTCCCACCAAACATCACCATCCGGTGTAAGAGCAACATTAGTATAGATAGTATTTTCCTTAATTGTTTTCATAGCGTTAGCATTTGTTTTTTCAGAGGTCCCGGTTGCAACTCCAAAAAAACCGGCTTCGGGATTGATAGCATATAACCTACCGTCTGCTCCAAATTTCATCCAGGCTATATCATCCCCTATTGTTTCAACTTTCCAGCCGGGCAGTGCGGGTGTCATCATGGCCAAATTAGTTTTACCACAGGCACTGGGAAAAGCAGCAGCAAAGTACTTCTTTTCTCCTTCAGGGTTTGTAATACCGACAATAAGCATGTGTTCTGCAAGCCAGCCTTCATTTTTTGCCATATAAGAGGCAATTCTTAAAGCAAAACACTTTTTGCCTAAGAGGGCATTCCCGCCATAACCACTGCCAAAAGACCAGATGCTTCGTTCTTCAGGGAAATGGACAATATATTTAGATTTATTACTGGGCCATGGAACATCCTTTTCCCCGGGTTGCAGCGGTGCTCCTACAGAGTGTACTCCTTTTACAAACTTGGGAGAGTCACCTAAGGCTTCCATAACCTGTTCTCCCATCCTTGTCATTATCTTCATATTGCAGACGACATAAGGTGAATCAGACAACTCAATTCCTATATGTGAAATATCGGAACCTATTGGCCCCATGCTGTAGGGTATCACATACATAGTACGCCCAATCATTGAGCCGTTGAAAAGCCTATTTAAAACATATTTCATTTCTCTTGGTTCTTGCCAGTTGTTAGTTGGGCCGGCCTCCTCTTTGGTGTGTGTGCAAATGAAAGTCCGGTCTTCAACACGCGCAACATCTGAGGGGTCGGTTTGGCAATAATAACATTTCCCCCTTTTAAGTTTATTGCAGGTACCGTTTGAGACAAGTAAAAGTGAAATTCTTTCGTTTTCTTCCTCCGAACCATCACACCAGTGAATTGAATTAGGTTTGCATAGAGATACCATGTCATTAACCCAGTCCAATAAATGCTTATTTTGTGTAAATATATTTTTTGGCTTTATTACTGTAACGTCACTCATAGTTTTCCTGCCGGTATAAGGATTTAAATAATAAGGGATTTATTGAAATTAAGATAGAAAAGATTTTAGATGATGACTGTGAGAAAAGGCAATTAACTATTTAGAAAATAAATATATAAAATGCTGTAGAAACGTTTAGCATAACTATTCTACAGCAATATTTCTGAATTAAAAATTATTATTTAAGGTTCAGTTTTTATCTATAACCAAATTTTTTAATATACGATGCCCTTAAATAAAAAGTAATTGGATTAGTTTTATAAATACCAAAGACCCCCAGTCCCCCGGAAATGTTTGAATAAGTTGTTTCATCCAGGCGAATGGAATATTCGTCTAGGGAACCGTGAGTACTTGAGTAAAATTTTGCAAGCGGGGGGTTATAATCCACAATGGCAAGAACAAAATCTCCCATTTTGTATTTGGACTTATCGGCATCTCCCTCTGAAATGCTTGCAATTGCAGCATCAATGGCAGAATAGTCATATGAAACAAAATTATCAAAAGAACTGCTTGGGTAAATGGCTTTGTTATGTACATATTTACATGGAATTTCCTTAGTCCTATAAATTACTCCGCTGTCGTTAGTTATCGTGTAATGAAGCAGTAATTGAGGGGTATACAAATGACCGCTCTCGGAGTTGTCCCAAGAAATATCCCAGGTCTCTCCTGTAGCTAATCTGTTTAGATCGGCAGAGAAGCCAAAAGAAAAGTCATAAGAATAATCAAAGAGCAAACTAGGCGGTACTTTAGAAACTGCAGATAGCACTTTCCCATTGGGAAGTTTTGCGGTGATAGTAATAACGTCATTACTTTTTAGAAAGAAAATATTGTCAAAATAAGAATAGTAATGCATTTTATCTTTGTATCTGGTAGTATCCATCCGTCTTATGGAATCAGGCACGAATGGATAAACTTTATCTTTAATAGTTATTGAAACCTCTGCGTTAGCTATTAGAGGGTCAATAGTGTTGGTGTTAGGATTATAACCATCTACATCATACGTTTTAGCGACAACAACCTGCAGAGAGGCAGGTCTTCCCTCTACATTGGATGCAAAAACAGCATACACAATGTATTGTTCGGAATACTCTATTTTAGGAGAGAAGTCCTCTTTACAAGAAGTAAAAAAGAAGGAAATAAAAATAACGAACAACGGAACTAATAGTTTCATAAATTTCATAATTCAGCCTTTAAGGTTAAGGATGGGAGGAAAGGCAGCATATATACTTTTTCACCTGTATCTTTGTGGAAATAGAAAATATTTTTTCTGTTATAAACATTAATAACATTAGCACCTACTGTAAATTTTGTAATTCCAACTTCAAAGGACTTGGTAATGCTAAGATCCAATCTGTGATAGACGGGAAGTCTGCCGATGTTTCTATCAGCCCAATAAGTAACGGGGATATAATTACTATTTAATGAAGTAGGAGATATGTCCAGCCGGTCATAGAATCCTGCAATAGGAGTAAACGGCATTCCTGTGTTGAAAGACCATGCGGCATTCAAACCCCAATTCTTACCGGCGTCAAAGGAAGTCATAATATTAAGGATGTTTCTAATGTCATATCTCGGAATGACAATCTTTCCTCCTACATCTTTCTCTGCTTTGCTAAGAGAATATGATACCTGAAAATACATAAAGCTGTTCTGATATTTTAATTGTGTCTCTACACCATAAGCTTTACCGTTTACATTTATATAATCATCGTCTTTAGCGGAATATTTCTTAGGGTTAATATCCATTAAATGTGATAAGACTTTATAATAACCCTCAACTGAGAGAGAGATATTTTCAGTAAAATAATTTTCAAATCCTAAGATATAATGAGTTGCTTCGGGTGGATCCAGATATTCTGGTACGATAACCCAGGGCTCAAAAATTGAAATTACTTCATTCTCATTAGAGAGAGTAGTAATTTCCTGAGAGTATCTACCGAACGCTGCTTTAACGGCAAGGGTGGGAATCGGCTTAAACATAAAGTTAATTCTCGGCTCAAGCATAAATGGGCCTCTTTTTGAGATGGAGAGAAAATTCATTCTCAATCCAATATCAAGGCCTACATTATCATATCTTAAAAATTTATAATTTGAATATGCACTTATCATAGAACCGTTTTTACTTATGTCGGTTTTGGTCCCTAAAAGATTGGTAAGAGCTAAATCCGTATTAAGATAAGTTGACTGCAAACCGAACCTGAATTCATCTTTTGAAGGATATATGTAAGTAAAGTCCATATTCGCAGTTGCATCCAATACATCGTTTTTGCGGGGTTTAGCATCGCTTAGGTTTGGAAAAACCTGAGCGTGATACTTGCTAATTGATAAAGATAAATTTGAGAATAAAGGACTTGACCAAATCTGGTACCAATTAAGGCCAAAAAGTTTGTTTTGAACAGTATAATCTTCGCGCAGCGGGTCGTCGTTATTAATTCCGTCATTGCTTATAAAAGTATGGAAGACAAACTTTCCGTTTTGCCAGTCTGGGTTTGAATAATTAACTTTGAAGGAGAGGTCATAAAAATCAAACGGGGCATCTTTATTATCAAGATACTTTTTTAATACTTTGGTAAAATAACTTTTTCTTCCGGTTAACATAAACGAACCGTCAGGTACCGGACCTTCAAGAGATACCTTACCGGAGATAAAACTGCCGCTTGCGGAACCTGAAAACCTGTTTCTGTTACCGTCTTTAGTTACTATGTTAACTATTGAAGAAAGCCTTCCTCCTAATTCAGCAGGGAAGCCCCCCTTGTAGAATTCCATTACGTTTATCATATCCGGGTCAATTACAGAAAATATTCCAAGAGCATGAAATGGGTTATAAACAGCAACACCATCCAGCAGAAGTAAATTTTGGTCACTACCGCCGCCACGTACATAATATTTTGAGGTTACATCGCCGGTTGAACTTACACCGGAGGAGCTTTGGATATATTTAAATATATCAGCTTCCAGTCCCTGGGGCTGCATTTCAATCTGTTTAGGAGTAATTTTTTCCAAGCCTATGTCGGTCTCGTTTTCTTTAGCGGTTTTTTGTCCAAAAACTGAAAGCTCCTGCATTTGAACAGGCACAGGAGACAACTTTACATTTAACTGGATAATTTCATCTTTA
>JAUZPC010000077.1 GCA_030706105.1 Bacteroidota bacterium
CGCCGTATTGGGAGAAGTAGTAACCGTGCTAAATAAAGGATTACTCAACAAAGGAGAGCATCGTTTTACATTCAATGCAGCTAATCTTCCAAGCGGGATATACATATATACATTAACCGGCAATAGCGTAAACCTCAGCAGAAAGATGATGTTGGTGAAATAAATCTCTTGTGCTTTTAATTCCGGTCTGAAGCGCATAATAAACTTGTATATTATCCGGCCGGTTTTATTTCTGTAAAATATATTTTATTGTCGTAGTACTCCTTTGCTACTTTTAACCCCGGCTTAGGCAATTGTCTTTTGTTGTGTGCGGAAATAAAAAAGCCGGTATCCAATTACTTGAATACCGGCATGAATAACTAACCTGAAAAGTCTGCCTGAGCTATAACTCCAAGCTGTCATCTTCAGCAGGGGCAGGAGGTGGAGCAACGCCATTTCCAGTATCCGGCAATTCATCTTCATCAGGGATTACTTTGGCGATATCCGCAATTTTATCATTTTCTTTCAATCTGATAACTCTTACGCCCTGAGTATTTCTGCCCATCAGCCTGATATCTTTAATGCTTTGCCTGATAACCATACCCTGTTCGGAAATAATTACCAGCTCATCACCGTCTACCACTTCCATCATGGCAATCATCTTGCCTGTCTTTTCTGTAGTTTTAACAGTTATTACGCCCTTGCCGCCGCGTCTGGTAATTCTATAGTCATTTAGGTCAGACCTCTTGCCATAACCATTTCCGGTTACTACCAAAATGTTATCATTACGCTTAATAACAAGCAGACCGACAACAATATCATCCTTGCCAAGGTTAACGCCTCTAACGCCTGTTGCAGTTCTGCCCATATCCCTTACATCATTTTCATGAAAGCGGATGGCAAAACCATTTTGAGTTCCCATAACAATATCATTAGAGCCGTCAGTCATTTTAACTGAAATAAGTTTATCACCTTTAACAATATTTATTGCATTGATGCCGCCCTTTCTTACATTTCCATAAGCAGAAAGAACTGTCTTTTTAACTGTACCCAATTTAGTTGCCATAATCAGGTAAGCATCATCCTTAAACTCTTTTACGGCAATAAAAGCGGCAATATTTTCATCTTTATCCTTTTCGATAAGATTTACTATCGAGCGGCCTCTGGTGGCACGTCCGCCTTCAGGCAGCTCGTGAACTTTAAGCCAATAGCATTTACCCTGATCGGTAAAGATAAGAATATACTGATGAGTTGAAGCAATAAACATATGTTCAATAAAGTCATCATCCTTGGCCTGCGCCCCGGTTACTCCCTTACCGCCTCTGCCCTGTTTCCTATATCCGCTTACAGGGAATCTCTTGATAAATCCTTTATGTGATATTGTTACAACTACATCTTCTTCCGCAATTATATCTTCCAAAGAGAATTCTTCAAAATTATAAATAATTTCCGTACGGCGTTCGTCACCGTATTTCTCTTTAAGAATAAGAAGTTCATCTTTAATTATAAGATATCTTTTCTCTTCACTAACAAGAATGCTCTTCAATTTTTCAATGGTCTTGAGCAATTCCTTATACTCGTCTTCAATCTTCTTTCTTTCAAGTCCTGTAAGTCTCTGCAAGCGCATTTCAAGAATTGCCTTAGCCTGAATTTCACTAAGTTTAAATTTGCGCATCAAATTATTTTTTGCAGTCTCAACATCACGGGATTTCTTAATAGTTTCAATAACTTCATCAATGTTATCTAATGCTATTATATAGCCTTCTAAAATATGGGCACGTCTCTCAGCAGCATCCAGGTCGTATTTAGTCCTTCTGATAAGGACATCCATTCTATGGCTGATAAAATGCTGCATCATTTCTTTTAAAGTAAGAGTCTTAGGCATCCCATTAACCAGAGCAAGATTTATTACGCCAAAGGTAGTCTGCATTGCTGTATGCTTAAACAACTGATTTAAAACAACAGCCGGCTGAGAATCCCTTTTAAGCTCAATTACTACACGCATACCGTCCCTGTCAGACTCATCCCTTAAATTGGAAATATCAGTCAGGACTCCGCCTTTAACAAGGTCAGCCATTTTCTCAATTAGATTGGCTTTGTTAACCTGATAAGGAAGCTCGGTAATTATAATGTTTTCCCTGCCGTTTTTAAGAGTCTCAATATTTGCTTTTGCTCTTATTACAATGCGTCCCCTGCCTGTAGTGTATGCTTGTTTTACCCCCTCATAGCCGTATATTATACCGCCGGTAGGAAAATCAGGTGCAGTTACATACTTCATTAATTTTTCGGAAGTAATGTCAGGGTTCTTAATAAGTGCAACTAATCCGTCAACTATTTCATTTAAATTATGCGGGGGAATGTTTGTTGCCATTCCAACTGCGATACCGCTTGAGCCATTAACTAAAAGGTTAGGCAGGTAGGAAGGTAAAACCGAAGGCTCCTGCAAAGATTCATCAAAGTTCGGCACAAAATCGACAGTGTTTTTATCCAAATCCCTTAAAAGTTCTTCTGCTATTTTAGCCAGGCGTGCTTCAGTATAACGCATTGCAGCCGCACCGTCACCATCAACCGAGCCGAAGTTACCCTGACCACTTATCAATGGATAGCGCAAAGAAAATTCCTGCACCATTCTTACCATTGAATCGTAAACGGCTGTATCACCATGAGGATGGTATTTACCTAAAACCTCACCCACAATTCTGGCGGATTTTTTATAAGGTTTATTAAAGTACATACCCAGCTCATTCATACCAAAAAGTATTCGTCTGTGAACCGGCTTAAAACCATCACGCACATCAGGCAATGCCCTGGATACTATAACCGACATAGAATAATCTATGTATGAAGACTTCATTTCATCTTCTAACGAAACAGGAACTATTTTTTCAAAAATTGTAGCCATTATTTATTCTTGCTTATTTTCTATTATTTTTTTTAATTTCATCTACATTTCTCAGCAGATATACCGCTTTAGGAAATATTTTTGTACAGTTTTTATATATCCAGATTTCGAACATATTTGGCGTGTTTTTCAATAAAAGCACGTCTCGGTTCAACATCATCACCCATAAGAGTTTCAAATATTTTATCTGCTATTGCGGCACTTTCCAAACTAACCTGCAAAACTGTTCGCGTTTCGGGATTCATGGTTGTTTCCCATAATTGTTCAGGATTCATTTCGCCCAAACCTTTGTATCTGGAAATCAAAACACCTTTTATGTTAGCTTCTTCAGTTCCTTCAAGTTCGGCGTGAATTACTTCCTTACCGTTTACTTTCAATCTTTTCAGAACTTCGTTTTTTTCATCATCATCAAAAGCATAATACTCTTCTTTACCCTTTTTTATTCTATATAAAGGAGGCTGAGCAATATAAACTTTCCCTGATAAGATTAAATCTTTCATATAACGGTAGAAAAATGTCAGCAATAATGTACGGATATGGCTGCCGTCAACATCAGCATCTGTCATAAGGATTATCTTACCATATCTTGACTTTGATTCATCAAAATCAGCTCCAAAGCCGGAACCAATTGCAGAAATCATTGTCTTAATTTCGTTATTCTCCAATATTCTATGCAGTTTTGCTTTTTCGACGTTTAGAATTTTACCTCTTAAGGGTAAAATTGCCTGAAATCTTCTGTCTCTTCCCTGCTTGGCAGAACCGCCTGCAGAATTACCTTCAACTATATACATTTCACAATGTTCGGGATCAGTAATGGAGCAATCGGCAAGCTTGCCGGGTAAGTTCATGTTATCAAGAACATTTTTTCTTCTGGAAAGATCTTTAGCTTTTCTTGCTGCTTCTCTTGCTTCGGCAGCTCTTAGGCATTTTTCAATTATATTTTTACCTACTGCAGGGTTCTCTTCCAAATACTCCGAAAGTTTTTCACCCACAAGTGTTTCAACGGCTGATTTGGTTTCACTATTACCCAGCTTTGTTTTGGTCTGTCCTTCAAACTGCGGCTCGCCAACTTTTACTGAAATGACAGCAGTAAGACCTTCTCTAAAATCATCGCCCGTTAAAGTAATTTTGCCTTCTTTAACAAGATTATTCTTGTATGCATAATTATTAAGAGTACGGGTTAAAGCGGTTTTAAATCCCACAAGGTGTGTTCCGCCTTCGTGTGTATTTATGTTATTAACATAAGAAAATATATTTTCACTATAGGAATCGTTATATTGAAAAGAAACCTCAACGGGTGTTCCGTCTTTTTCTCCTTCAATATAAACAGTTTTATGCAAAGCTATTCTGGATTCATCAAGATATTTAACAAACTCAATAAGACCTCCTTTAAAATGGAAAGTCTCATCTTCTCCGCCATTTCTCTCGTCTATAACTCTAATAGAAATAGTTTTATTCAGATAAGCAAGCTCACGCATTCTTTCAACTATGGTATCGTACTTAAAGGTTGTAGTCTTAAATATTTCACGATCCGGCATAAAAGTAACTCTGGTGCCGGACTCATCTTTTTTTGCTTTGCCGATTTCTTTAACAGGAGCAACAGGATCTCCCTGATGGTACTCCTGAAAATAAAGTGCTCCGTTTACCTTAACTTCAACTTTAAGCCATGAAGAAAGGGCGTTAACAACAGATACGCCCACTCCGTGAAGTCCGCCGGACACTTTATACGAATTTTTATCAAACTTACCGCCGGCATGCAAAACGGTCATAACGACCTCAAGTGCCGATTTATGTTCTTCCGGGTGCATATCCACAGGAATGCCGCGTCCGTTATCTTCAACGGTAACGCTCTCATCCTTATGAATAGTGACTACAATTTTATTAGCAAATCCGGCTAAAGCCTCATCTATACTGTTGTCCACAACTTCATTTATAAGATGGTGCAGACCTCTGGTTCCGACATCGCCGATATACATCGCCGGTCTTTTCCGAACAGCTTCCAATCCCTTTAATACGCTTATATTTTTTGCACTATATGTTTCAGTACTATTTGCCATAACACCTTTCCGGTTATATAAAATTATAACTTAAATCAACCTGAAAATCTGATTGCTTTAATTCTTGGTTCATTATAATAATCATTAATTTTCTTTATCATCATCTCATTCTTCAAAAACAATTCGTGTCTCATCACCGAGTTTTCAACTCTAATCAACAGCATCTTATTATTAACAGTAGCAGCAGATACAAAACTTTGGAGTTCCGGAAAAATAGTATAGAAATCCGCAGCTACATCAAAGCTTTTAACTAAGTTTCTGAGCTTGTTAAAATCTTCATCTTTATTAAAAATATCTTCTAATGACCTAAAATTATGTTCCATAACTAACATTACCTTTGCTTACGTATAAAATTAAATCATCTTCTTCTTTTTGAAGATAAGATAAATTCGTAAAATCAGTTAATGTAATAAATGCCTGCCCTACTTTACTCAAATAACTGCTTATTTTTGAAGATCTGTTTATATCAAGCTCGCCAAAAACATCATCCAACAGAAAAATAGGAACTCTGTTTGTCATTTCTTTCAGATAAAAGAACTCGGCAAATCTTAAAACCACCTGAAAGGTTTTATGTTGCCCCTGAGATCCGAAAGTTTTAAGATTAAGATCGTTTATGCTGAAAATAAAATCATCCCTGTGAGGGCCAATCAAATTTGAAGCCCTTCTCAGCTCTTCATCCTTTTTTTGGCTCAGCATATCCGAAAACAATTTTTCAATTTCATCAGTCCCGGAACCATCCAAATAATTGTAAGCGACACCGGGAATTTCGTCACTTTCCATAATTACGTTGTAAGACTCTGCAATAAAGCGGTTAAACTCTTTACAAAAACGTTTTCTTGCTTTGATAATTTCAGAACCCGCCGCAACAAGTTTCTCCGTCCAAGCTTCCAGTTCAGTTGTATAAAAGAACTGCTTTTGTTCTTTAAGCCTGCTTAACAATTGAGACCTCTGTTTAAGAGTCTTATTGTAATCGAGTAAATTTTTTAAATAAGTTTCACTGGCTTGTGAAATAACCGAGTCTATAAACTTTCTTCTGTCAGAGGGGGAGCCCTGAGTTATTGCGTGATCAGCCGGGGTTAAAAGCACAACTGGAAACTGCCCTATTACTTCAGCAGCCCTAAATACTTGCTTGTCATTCTTAAAATAATATTTCTTGTTTTCTTCAGCAGAATAATAAATTCTTACTTCATTATTTATAGAATTATTAAAGCTTCCTTTTATTTCAAAATTTTCTTCATTAAAACAAACTACATCGGAATCCGCTTTTGCTATATTACTTTTTGTAGTACACAAATAATAAATAGACTCCAGTAAAGTAGTTTTACCCTGCCCATTTCCTCCGGTTATATAGTTAATATTCCCGGAAAAATTTATTTCAGTATTTCTATGAGACCTAAAATTTTTTAACTGAACAGAAGATAAAATCATTTTAACTATTTAAACGAATAGGCATCAAGAGCAGCAAAAGCTCTTCACCCTCAGGGCAAACACTTGGTTTTATTATTACTGCTTTTGTAGGCTGATTTATCTTAAAAATTACATCTTCAGACTCTATGTGCGACAGCATTTCATTAAGGAAATCTGCCTGAAAACCGATAGACATCGGCTCATCGCCATACTGGCAAAGTATCTTTTCAGATGCTGAGCGTCCGCGTGTACTATCATCTGATGAAACTACTAATAAATTAGTTTCTATGTTCAGTTTAATCTGGCTGCCGAACAGCATAGATCTTTTAGCAGCTCTCTGTAATATTTTTGTATTAACTGTTAACAGTTTTTCATTCTGAAGCGGGATAACACTATTGTAGTTAGGATATTTTTCATTAATTATCCTTGTAGTAATTGTATTGCCGGGCAGCTTAAATGTCATCTGGGAGTTATTCATTGTTATTTCCACAGGAGCGTCTGTTAAGCTCTTCATTAAAATACTGACTGCCTTCCCGGGTATTACAAATTGCTCAGATGTAGTATTCTTAATATTAAGGCTTGTATATTTAACAAGTCTGTGTCCGTCTGTAGCAACAACGTTTAATCCGTCTTCTGTAAATTCAAACAAAATACCGGTCAAAGCAGGACGGATATCATCTTGCGAGGCGGCAAAATTTGTAAGTTCTAATGCTCTTTTAAGTGCTTTACCATCAAATGTATATACCTTGTCCATATTTAGGACAGGCATTTCGTGATATTCATCTTTTGGTAAATAGCTTATGTTATATTCACCATTATCAAATGTAATATTTATTCTATTGTCGTCTTCTTCTATTTTAAAAGTAATAAGTTTATCACCCAAAGATTTAACAAAATCATATAGCAGCTTGGCCGGGACAAGAAACTCGATATCTTCTCCTGTATCCAGGAGATTATCAACTTCCGTACTGACAATATTGGTACTGTCAGTTCCTTGTATAATTAGATTTGCATTCTTTATGGAAAATAAAAAATATTCCAGGGTTTCAATTGTGGAGTGGCTCGGTATTACGAGTACCGTTTTGGATAATAGGTTTTCAAATTCTTTACTGTTTATTTTAAATTCCATCAAAAAATCTCCGTTTTAAACATTTTAAAATACAAAAAAAGTATCCCAATCTCAATTGAAAAAATTGGAAATATTTAAACCCATCCCGCTATAAAAATGGGGGTTATTGCCCAACAGGATTAGTCCCGCTCTTAGTTGTTTGGTCATCTGATGTGCTCATAGTGGCATATAATGTATATATTGTTCCGCTAAGTACACTTGAATACAGAATTGTAACTTTTGTACCCGGTTTAAAGCTTAATGATCCGGTTGCATCCCCAACAAATGTAGCAGTTGATGCAGCAGCAGGTATTTCATATGTAGTTGCATAAGTATAGGTCCCTTTGGGTATATCCTTCACAACCACAGTTTTACCTGACTCAACGGTAATAATTTCTCCTTTAAAATTAAGGTAAATTGCTCCGGCTGATATATTTTTTAACGTAAGACTATTGTCCAGTGAAGATGAGCACCCTGCCAGAATTAACGGCAAAACTAACAGTAAAAGTAACTTTTTCATATCGTTATTTCATTTTTGTTTATTTAAAATTTAACTTAAATCCTGATAATAATCAATCATAAAAAAATGGTTAATAATCAGGTTTACAGCGTTTTTTACTGCATTTTTTGGGCCAATTCCCCAAAACCCGGCAAAGTATCCCTCCTTAAAGTTTTTATTCTTATCCGTGGAATATTGCACCTTTACAATGCATTTATTATCTTTTATTTTTAATTATTTCTGATAAAAATGGCTGACAAAGAAGAATTTGTTTATTGTTGCTCAGAGTGCGGTGCAGAAATCCTGCCATCTGACAAGAGTTGTCCCAACTGCGGAATTGATTTTGACCCTGACACAAGCGATACTGCCGGGCCTTTGTCTGAGGAATATACTATTCTTCTGCATGTGTATGATAATCTTATAGCTGCCCAATCAGATAAAGAATTACTGGAAGCGAATGGAATTCACTCGATATTAAAAGCTCAGAACTGGAATTCTATTTTCGCTCCGGTCATAAAAGGACCTCAACTGTTTGTATTAGCTCCTGATTACCAAAAAGCCAAAGAACTTATTTCTTAATTTTGAATTTGATAAAATGAAACAACCCCTTATACTTGCTATTCTTTCCTTATTATTACTTGCCCAAAGTGGTTTTTCTCAGAAAATGACGTCAGAAAGTGAACGTTTGGTGTCATTTAGGCAAAAGGAGATCATGCGTGAAAATTCCTTTTTCAAAAATACAAAGCTCAAATCTATTGGTCCCTCCATCATGGGGGGCAGAGTTGTAGATCTTGATGTCAATAATGAAAATCCTGCTGAATTTTATGCGGCTTATGCTTCCGGAGGTCTCTGGAAAACCGTAAATAATGGTCTTACTTTCATTCCGGTATTTGATAAAGCTCCCAACATTATTATGGGTGATATTGCCGTTGACTGGAGACATGATGAAATTGTATGGGTCGGCACAGGAGAAAACACCTCAAGCAGATCTTCTTATGCAGGCTGCGGAATCTATAAAAGCACAGACAAAGGTAAATCTTTTAGCTATATGGGATTAGGAGAGACCCAACGCATAGGCAGAATTGTTATTGACCCGCGTGACCCTAAAGTTGTCTGGGTTGCAGCTCTTGGGCATCTTTATACTACTAATCCGGAAAGAGGAGTTTATAAAACAACGGATGGTGGTATATCTTGGAAAAAGACTTTATTTATTGATGATACTACCGGGATTGTTGATTTAGCAATTGACCCTAAAAACCCGGATATCCTTTATGCTTCTTCCTGGTATAAATACCGGAAACCGAATATCCTTAAGGAAGCAGGCAGTCAGTCTGCCATCTATAAAAGTACTGACGGCGGTAACAACTGGGTTAAGATAACCGGTCATAATTCAGGTTTTTTAACCGGAGATAATATCGGCAGAATCGGCATAGCAATTTCGCCTCAAAATCCGGATTATATCTATGCATTGGTGGATAACCAGAACCACCGGCCAAAGCAGGAGAGCTCTGAAAAGAAAAATGAAAAAATCCTAACTAAGGAAAAACTTCAGACTATCTCCAGGGAAGATTTCCTTAAATTAGATCCGTATATAATAAATCATTATCTGCAGGAAAAAGATTTTCCCGCAAAGTATAATGCTAAAAAAGTATTGGAGCTGATTAAAGAAAATAAAATAACACCGCAGGATATTGCAAATTATTTTGACGACAATGAGGAAGAAGATCAGGGCACTCCCGTAATTGGGGCTGAGGTTTACAAATCAACAAATGCCGGCGTAACCTGGTTTAAAACAAATAGCAGATACATTGACGATATGTATTATTCTTATGGATATTATTTTGGTAATATCAGCGTTGACCCGGAGGATACCAACCGGGTTTATATCTTAGGCGTAAACATTTTATTTTC
>JAUZPC010000078.1 GCA_030706105.1 Bacteroidota bacterium
ACATTACCTTTTGCCAAAGGTAGATAGTTCTCTCCCGGCATATTATTCGTTTCATCAATAGTTTTATAAACTATGTTGTTTTGAGCATAGCATAATGAAACAGAGAAAAATAATGCTGCAACAAAGCACTTTAAAGTAGATTTCATGATTTTTCCAATATATTAAATGAAACATAACATAATAATAATTAATTATTTTCTTTTTTCCAAGTATTTTTGGCCTCTCATGAGCTCTGATTAACAATATAAAAATGTTTCATACGTCACAACAAAATAGCTGATTATATTACTTATCTCACTATTACAGAAATAAGTATATAATGGTGACACTAACACCTCTGACTTGATTTTAACATAGAGGGGAATAGTACGAGGGGGGCAGTATCAAATAGCATAATACAATGTGTTTGCTCTAAAGTCCCTCCCTTTTGAAGGGAAGCTTGCCCGCCGCCAGGAGGGGATTTAGGGAGAGTTCGCGGAAGTACAGTCTGACTGTGTAACAAATTGTATTATTGTTCTCGATATTAAATGCGAGGAGAAAGTATGACAATTATTCAGTAAATACTTACTGTGGGAATAGGACCGATCATTTTCCATATTAGTTATTTCCGCCACCTCCAAGTTACTCTGTAAGTGCTATAGCCAGTCGAAGCTGTTGCAGCTTCTCATTGCTCCCGTTCAGTTGGTACCCACATAGTTTCTGCAGTTCATTTGTAAGTATTTTTTTAGGTCAAAATTTAAGTATTGGTCATAAAATCGCCCCTGAAAATATTAATGAAAATACTGGCATTATTGTTGTCAACGACAAATAAATTCTCATAAATGGCAATAAAAAGACGCGCTTTTTCTGCCAATGTTTAAGAAATTAACACAAATCACACATTGCATTTTTCTGCTTTTTCTAAAATGACAATACTTTTATCAATTATAAGAATAAAATCTACCCCTAAATAAGGAGCCCTTTTTAGTTTAACTTAAACAAATTTTTTATTTAAAAATAAACTGGCACCTTGTTTGATGCTAATAGTTTATCGAAATTTAAGGAAAGTTATTATGCACAATCATATTTTTGAGAAATATCCGGCAAAGGATAAGAGTCAATTGATTCCTTTACTGCAGGATGTTCAAGCTATTTATGGTTATTTACCTGAATTAGCTTTGCAAGAGATTGCTGATTATGTCGGCCTCCCTTTAAGCCGTGTTTATGGTGTAGCTACTTTTTATAATCAGTTTAGGTTAACTCCTTTAGGAGAAAATATTATCAGAGTTTGCAGGGGAACGGCTTGCCATGTAAAAAATTCTGCTAACATTTTATATGCATTGGAAAGTGCGCTTAAAATTAAAGCTGGTGAAACGACCAGAGACAGGAAATTCACTATTGAAATAGTTGCCTGTATTGGCGCATGTAGTATTGCCCCGGTCATGACGGTTAATGATGACTATCACGGAAGATTAACCGTTAAAGATGTTCCAACTATATTAAAAAAATATCAAACTACTACTAAGCCAAAAGCATCTGCTGAACCGGAGGTGAAATTAGCATGAATTCATTCTTAGATAAATGTTGTAGTGAGTGCTGGCATAGTCTTGAAAAACCATGCGACCTGTTTATTAGGTGCTGCACAGAAGGTCCTTTATGCCATCACCATAAAGAATGTGAAGATCAACTTTCTTCTCTAAATAAAAAACTTAAATATGAAGAGCATGATGTACCTATCATCTTTATTGGTATGGGCACCTGCGGTTTGGCTTCCGGGGCTAAAAAAGTTGAAGAAGCCATAAGAGCTGAACTTGCAAAACATAACATCACTGCTATTATTGAGGGAACAGGATGTATTGGCTACTGCTCTCGTGAAGTTATTGTTGATATTAAACTGCCGGGTAAAGACAGAGTTTCTTATTGCGAAATTATTCCCAAATTAGTTCCTCGCTTTATTCAAAGAACTCTTGTTGATAAAGAAATATTTAAAGAAAAATTACTTGGCACACACGGTAAATCTACCCCTGAAGTTCTTAACATCAATGAAGATCCTTTCTTTAAAAATCAGCTTAAAATAGTTCTTGAAAATTGCGGAGTCATCAATCCGAATTCAATTGATTCTTATATAGCTGCTAATGGATTCAAGGGTTTGGACAAGGTTTTGCGCCTCATGAAACCTGCTGAAGTTGTTAAGGAAGTACTTGATGGGGGATTAAGAGGACGCGGCGGCGCCGGATTCCCTACGGGTAAAAAATGGGAATTTGCTTTTAAGCAAAATACTGACCAAAAATATTTAGTCTGCAATGCCGATGAAGGCGATCCGGGTGCTTTTATGGACCGCTCTGTTTTAGAAAGCGATCCTTTTAGAGTCGTGGAAGGTATGACTATTGCAGCTTATGCTATTGGAGCTTCCAAAGGTTATATCTACTGCAGAGCAGAGTATCCTTTGGCCATTGCACGCTTGGAAAATACAATTAAACAATGCAAAGAATACGGCTTGCTTGGTAATAATATACTTGGCAGCGGTTTCAGTTTTGATCTAAAGATAAAAAAAGGTGCAGGTGCATTTGTTTGCGGTGAAGAAACAGCTCTATTAGCTTCTATTGAAGGTAAACGAGGTATGCCTCGTCCGCGCCCTCCATTCCCGGCTGTATCAGGTTTATTTGGTAAACCTACTGTCATAAATAACGTAGAAACTTTTGCAAATGTTGCTGCATTAATTACACGCGGATCTGAGTGGTTTGCTTCTATCGGAACTGAAAAAAGTAAAGGGACAAAAGTATTTGCCCTTTCCGGAAAGATTAAAAATACCGGTTTGGTTGAAGTTCCAATGGGGTGCAAATTGGAAGATATCGTTTTTGAAATTGGCGGCGGTATTCCTAATAACAAACAATTTAAAGCCGTTCAAATTGGCGGACCTTCAGGCGGCTGCTTACCTGAAAGCGTTATGCAAACCCCTGTTGATTATGAATCCTTAAAACAAGTTGGCGCTATGATGGGTTCAGGCGGATTTGTTGTTATGGATGAAGATACCTGTATGGTTGATATTGCTAAATTCTTTTTAACCTTCATTAAAAATGAATCCTGCGGAAAATGCGTTCCTTGCCGCGAAGGTACCAAGAGAATGCTGGAAATTATTGAAAGAATTCCTGTTAGCTACCGGAATACTAAAAATAAACTGGACGAATTGCAAAGATTTAAAGGCATTGTTCACTTAAAGAGATTAGGGCAAGTCATAACTGATACTTCTCTCTGCGGTTTAGGACAAACTGCTGCAAATCCTATTCTTTCCGGTTTAAGGTATTTCAGAGAAGAATATGAAGAACATTTATTTGAAAGACATTGTTCTGCTGGTGTTTGTAAGGAATTATTAACCTTTACAATTGATAATACTTTATGTACCGGCTGCGGTGTCTGCGTTAAAAAATGCGGTTCGGATGCTATCCTTGGCGAAAAAGGACATGCTCATTATATCGTTGAAGATAAATGCGAAAAATGCGGAATGTGTTTTGAAAGCTGCCGCTTTAATGCTATAAATATAAATTAATATTTTAAGTTGCTAAAGGAGTTTGTATAATGGTTCAGTTAACTATAAATAATATTAAAGTAAATGCCGAAGCAGGGATGACTATCCTTGATGCGGCTAAATCTGTAGGAATTTCCATACCGACTTTGTGCCACTTAAAAAATTTATTCCCCAGCGGTGCTTGCAGAATTTGTTCTGTTGAAGTTGAAGGTATGCGTGGTTTAATTCCTTCTTGTGCTTATCCTGTTAATGAGGGTATGGTTGTAGAAACTAATACCCCAAGAGTAAGAAGTGCCCGTAAAACTATTGTTGAATTGTTGGTAGAAAATCATCCGCAAGATTGTCTTATCTGCGTGAGAAATAAAAACTGTGAATTACAGAACCTCTCGGAACAATATGGCCTGAGAGAGCACAGATATAGCGGTGAATCTAAGGAACATGCTATTGATGTTTCAAGTGCTTCTATGGAACGCGACCCTGCTAAATGTATTCTTTGCGGCAGATGTGTTCGTGTTTGCCATGAAGTCCAGCATATTGGCGCTATTGATTTTACTAACCGTGGATTTAACACTATCGTTACTACCCCTTATAATAAAGGATTAAATATAAGCGATTGTATCTTATGCGGGCAGTGTATCCTGGTGTGTCCTACTGCCGCCCTAAGAGAAAAGAGTGCATTAAAAGATGTAGCTAACGCTCTTAAAAATAAAAATAAATATACTATTGTTCAGGTTGCTCCTGCTGTTCGTGCTACGTTGGGTGAGGAATATAATATGCCTCTCGGTACTGATGTCACGGGCCAGATGGTTACCGGTCTGAGAAGGTTGGGCTTTAAAAAAGTTTTTGATACCAACTTCTCGGCTGACTTAACTATTATGGAAGAAGCTACCGAACTTATTCATAGAATTCAGAATGGTGGTTCTCTGCCTATGTTTACAAGCTGCTGCCCCGGCTGGGTTAAATATGCTGAACATAACAGACCAGAAATATTACCTCATATTTCTACCTGTAAATCTCCTCATGAGATGGAAGGTGCTGTTCTTAAAACTTATTATGCTAAAAAAATGGGACTTAAACCGGAAGATATTTATGTCGTTTCGGTTATGCCTTGTACTGTTAAAAAGTATGAATCAGCAAGAGGTGAACTTGCTGAGCAGACCATGGCTGATGTTGATGCAGTTATCACTACTCGTGAATTAGTCAGGTTCTTTAAAATGGCTGGAATTGACTTTGATGATTTACCACAGGATTCCTTTGATAATCCGCTTGGTGAGTCTACCGGTGCTGCAGCTATTTTTGGTACAAGCGGTGGTGTAATGGAAGCTGCTCTTAGAACTGCTTATTTTAAGATATCAGGTAAAGAACTTGATAATCTTGATCTTGAAGCTGTTAGAGGTTTGGATAATGTTAAAGAGGCTTCAATTGATATTAACGGTTTAACTGTAAATATTGCTGTTGTCAACGGTATAGGCAATGTCGGCCCTATCTTGGATGATGTTGCTGCCGGTAAAAGTAAATACCACTTTATTGAAGTTATGACCTGTCCGGGTAGGTGTATAAATGGAGGCGGTCAGCCAATCCATCAAAAGCAGGATAAGGTTGTTAAGAGAATGAAAGCTCTTTATCAGATTGATGCAAATATGAAACTCCGTAAGTCTCATGATAATGAATCTGTAAAAACATTGTATAAGGAATTTTTCATAGAGCCAAATTCTCATAAGGCTCATGAGATATTACACACTGAATATTTTGACAGAAAGTAGAATAATATAGATTGTATCTTATGCAGTTTGATTACCGCAATGGGCCATCTGACTGAGTTATAGATATGCTTTGTTGTTTTATATAAAAACTTTTCTTCCCCTTTTTCACTGAAGAAGGGGAAGAGTTATAGCTTTTCCTGATACGGGAATGCTGTTAAAATATATTGTAAATTGTTATTTGAAATTTTGTTTATAAAATTCTTTATTTTCTGTAATTAGTAACTAATAAGTACTTTTTTAGTATCAAATAAATATTATTTCACAATTGGTTTTTTTTGTGTAAATTATTACTCAGATTATTCCGGTAAAAAGTTAAAACGGAAATTAACTAATTATATACTGAGATGGATAAAAGCATAGTTACTACAATTCGAGATAATTGTAAGAGATGTTACTCTTGTATTAGAGAATGTCCCGCCAAAGCAATTAAAGTAATTAATGGCCAGGCGGCTGTTATACAAGAAAGATGTATAGCGTGCGGACATTGTGTTAAGGTCTGCTCGCAGCACGGTAAATATGTTTTAAGCGATAAAGATCGGGTATATAACGATTTATTGCCGAATAATAAAACTATTGCTATTATAGCTCCTTCTTTTGCAGCATCCTTTGGAGACTATTCTGATAAAGTACCTGCTGCTTTAAGAGCATTGGGTTTTGTTCAGGCTGTGGAAACAGCATTCGGGGCAGATTTAGTAAGCAGTCTCTATCTTGAAGAATTTCAATCGGAAAACAGAACTACTATCATTAGTTCAAGTTGTCCGGCGGTTGTCAGCTATATTGAAAAATATCAAAAAGATCTTGTCCCCAACTTAGCAAAAGTTGTTTCTCCAATGATTGCTATAGGCAGGTATTTAAAGTCCACGCTGGGTAGTGATATCAATATAGTTTTTATTGGACCATGCATAGCAAAGAAAAAGGAAGCTCTTGAAGTAGGGAACGGCCTTATTGACGGTGTTTTAACATTTGCTGAAATAAAAGATTTATTTGTACTTAAGAATATTAGCCTGCATAATTTGCCTGTGGAGGAATTTGATCCGCCTCATGCTTATTTAGGTCGTTCATATCCACTTGCCGGCGGGCTGCTTAAAACAGCAAATATTTCCGGTGATATTCTTGAAAAGGAAATAATTGTTGTTGAAGGTAAAAAACAGGTTATTGAAATTATTGATGAAATTGCCAACAGCCATATCAATGCTAAGTTTGTGGATATTCTTTTCTGTGAAGGCTGCATTAGCGGACCGGCAATTGATAGTGACCTAAATTATTACAGCAGACGTGAAAAAGTTATCAAGCATATTGAACATAAAATTCATTCTCTGGATAAACAGGTATGGAAAAGTAATTTATATAACTGCCGCAACTTAGATCTTAGCAGAACTTTTGAAGAAAATAGCCAGAGAATACCTAACCCCTCAGAAGAGAGGATTAAGGAAATTTTGGAAGAGACAAATAAATATTCTCCTAAAGATATTCTCGATTGCGGGGCATGCGGTTATAGTACATGCAGAGAATTTGCTGTTGCAGTAAGTAAAGAATTTGCAGAAAGAGAAATGTGCCTGCCGTATCTAATTGATAAACTTGGTAAGGCATATAATGATCTTAAAAATACGCAAGAACAGCTTCAGTCTGCTGAAAAGTTGGCCTCAATAGGGCAATTGGCAGCGGGGGTTGCTCATGAGATAAATAATCCGCTCGGCACTATTTTACTATATTCATCTATGTTAAAACAGGAAGCTGATGAATTAGACAATGAGCAGTATTCTGAGGACCTTTCTTTAATTGTTGAGGAGACTAACCGCTGTAAAAATATTGTAGCTAACCTGCTAAATTTTGCAAGACAGGGCAAGCTTAATATTTCAGAAGTTAATGTCGGTCCGCTGATTCATAAAATTTTACGTCAGCTAAAAGTAAATCCTAATTACAAAAATATTACCTTTAATTTTGAGAAGAATGGACAGGAGTGTATTATTTATGGCGATGCTGACCAGCTTCAGCAGGTTTTATTGAATATAATTGGTAATGCTTGCGAGGCTATGGAGGATTGCGAAGAAAAGATACTTTCTATAAACAAATATTTTGAAGAGGATGATGTAATTATCGAGATTACAGATACCGGTAGTGGTATTGAAAAAGAAAATTTCAATAAAGTTTTTACTCCCTTTTTTACCACAAAAAAAATGGGTAAAGGTACGGGTCTCGGCTTGGCTATAGCATACGGAATTATTAAGATGCATAAAGGCCATATTACCTTTACAAGTGAAGTAGGGAAGGGCACAAAATTTAAAGTGAAATTACCCAAAAATTTAAGTTTAACAAATAATAATTGAGTTAAAGGAGCGCTTAGAATAATGAACGAACAAAAGAAAATTTTGCTTGTTGATGATGATGAAGACTTATTAGAGCAACATAAGATGCTTTTAGAATCAAAAGGTTATGCTGTTCTTACTGCCAATAATTCGGCTTTAGGATTTGAGCTATTTAAAAACGAACGTCCTGATGCTGCTGTTCTTGACCTTATAATGGAAGAACATGATTCAGGTTTTGTCTTATCATACAAAATTAAAAAAGATTCTTATGGTAAAAACATTCCTGTGTTTGTGTTAACTTCCGCTACTTATGTTACAGGGTTTAAGTTTGAAGCTTCTACAGAAGAAGAAAAAGAATGGATTAAATGTGATGAAATTATTAATAAACCTATTAATATTGAAGAACTGACTCAAAAGTTGGAACATTATTTCGCTTTGTCCAAATAGAATATTCTTTAAATTTAAAAAGCCCTTCAAATATATTGAAGGGCTTTTTTATTTTAGTTATAATCGTGTCTTACATTCTATCCGGTGCGGATACTCCAAGAATGGTTAAGCCATTCTTAATTACTATCTTTACGGCAATAATTAAAGCAATCCGGGCTTCGGACAACTCTTTCTCAACTCCCAATACTCGGCAAAATGTGTAGAATCTATGAAAACCGGTTGCAAGGTTTTCTAAATAGTTACAAATTCTATGTGGTTCGCATAAGCTTGCAGCTATCTCAATTTCTTCCTCAAATTTGTAAAGAAGCTTAAGTAATTGTTGCTCTTCATTAGTCTTTAATAAATCCAAATGCTCATATGAAGGAGCTAATATTACTTTTTCTGCCAAATTAAGAACGGAACAGATCCTTGCAAGTGCATATTGAAGATAAAATACCGGATTCTCGTCACTTTGTTTCTTGGCCAATGAAAGATCAAAATTCATATGTGAAGATATGTCACGCATGTTAAAGAAGTATCTTACAACGTCTTTACCGACTTCTTCAATTAGCTGATCTAAGGTTATGTAGTTTGCTTTTCTGGTGGACATTTTAACAATCTCACCATCTTCCAATATTGTTACAAACTGATGTATAAGAACTTTAACCTTATTTATATCATAGCCCATCTCCTGCAAGCCTATTTTGACATCAGGGTAAGTGTCGTTATGGTCTGAGCCAAACACATCAATTATCAAATCATAATTACGTTCAAATTTTGTTATATGATACGCAATATCCGGCAGGCGGTATGTTGGTTCTCCGGTAGCTTTAACAATTACTTTATCATTTTCTTTACCGAACTCAGTGAACTTAAACCATACAGCGCCGTCTTTTTCATATATAAGATTTTTATCTCCAAATGCTTTAAGAAGAGCTTTTATTTTCCCTTCTTTGTATAAAGAGTCTTCATTATAAAAAAGATTATGGATTACATTTAATGATTCCAGGGTATTCTTGATATCTTTGAAGATAACTTCTTCCGCTTTGGCTTTAAATATTCCTTCGGCAGTTTCATCTCGTAATGAGTCCTGCTTCTCGTCAATTAATTCCTGAGCAATTTCTTTGATATATTCACCCTGATAATGAGTATCTGGGAGTTCTACATCATCGCCTAAAATTTGCAGATAGCGATATTTGACCGATTCGCCCAATACCCTCATTTGACGGCCGGCATTATTAAAATAATACTCACGGTCAACTTTATAACCGGTCCATTCAAGTATATTAGCTACAGTATCACCCAATATCGCATTTCTTCCGTGGCCAACAGTAAGCGGACCTGTAGGATTTGCTGAAACGAATTCAACGTTGGCTGTCTTGCCCGTGTTAATATCTGATTTACCAAAATTATCAACTTTAGAGCTTATCTCTTTAACAATTCCGGGAATGTAAGCGGGATTAAAAAAGAAATTAATAAAGCCGGGGCCTGCAATTTCAATTTTTTCAATTACATTTTTATCTAATTCAAATGCATCTATAATCTCTTGTGCAATTATTCTCGGATTTTTTTTGAGCTCTTTTGTAAGGAGCATAGCTGCATTAGTTGAATAGTCTCCAAATGATTCTACTTTAGGTACTTCAAAAGAGAGGCTTACATTTTTAAGGCCGGGGTACTTTTCAGATGCCTTTGCAAATAAGTTATAAAGATATTTTTTCAATTCTATTCCGACTCTTTTTCAGTAGTTTTGTCAGTTTTTTTCTTTGCCGCTGTTTTCCTTACAGGAGTTTTTCTGACCTTCTTTTCCGGGACATCAATTTCCTTTACAGGTTCCGGTTCAACTTC
>JAUZPC010000079.1 GCA_030706105.1 Bacteroidota bacterium
ACAGCCATTGTTAATTCGTCTAATTTATTCATTTAGTTACCTCCAAATGTATTTAGTTATTATTATTTAGTTTGTTCCAATAAAATTTCGGTTATATCTTTTACGGCAACGGAATCGGATTTTTCAAAATGTTTTACTCCGTCCGTTAGCATAGTCATGCAGAAAGGGCAAGCAGAGCTTATAACTTCGGCTCCTGTATTAAGGAGCTCCTCAGTTCTTAGCTCATTTATCCTTTTACCTTCTGCGTCTTCAAGAAACATCCTTCCGCCTCCGGCGCCACAGCAAAACCCGTTGCTTTTTTTCCTTACGGGTTCAATAACATTTTTAGCTGTCTTACTTAAAATATTTCTTGGTGCATTATATTCATTATTATAACGCCCAATATAACAAGAATCATGATAAGTTGTAATAGAAGTATTCTTGTCATTTATAATCAGCTTACCGGCAGATAATAAACTCTCTAACAATTGAGTATGGTGCAATACTTCAAAATTACCGCCAAACTGTTTGTATTCATTTTTTAATGAGTTGAAACAATGGGGACAGGCAGTCACAATTTTTTTAACTCCATATCCATTCAATGTTTCTATATTTTCTTTAATAAGCATTTGAGCAAGATACTCATTACCTAACCTTCTTGCAGTATCTCCATTACACTTTTCTTCATTGCCAAGGATCCTAAAATCAACACCTGCTTTCTGCATCAGCTTAGAAAAAGCTACGGAAACCTTTTTATATCTATTATCAAAGGAGCCTGCACAACCGACCCAAAACAACAAATCACAATGTGAGTCCTCGGCCATTGTTTTGATATTAAGTCCCTCAGCCCAATTAACTCTGTCTGCATGATTAAAAGCCCACGGAGTAAAATTAGTTTCCAAATTCTTAAAAACATTATTTAACTCGCCGGGGAATACAGACTCAGTTAATACCAAATATCTGCGCATATCAACAATAGAGTCAATATGCTCAATCATTACAGGACACTCCTGCACACAAGCCATGCATGTTGTACACTGCCATAGCTCTTTATCACTGATATAATTATGCAGTAAGCTGTTATCTATCGCCAATGCATTATCATTTTTGTTCAGGATTACAGGAGCAACTTCAGCCAGTCTATGCCTTATATCTACAATGATTTTTCTTGGTGAAAGAGCTTTACCTGCATTAGCGGCCGGGCATGCATCTGTGCATCTGCCGCACTCAGTACAGGTATAACCATCAAGCAACTGCTTCCAGGACAACTGTCCAACGTCATTGGCTCCGAATACTTCACTGCTTTCATCTTCCAGATCAAGCTTCTTTATAGTGTTCCGTTCAGGCTCTAAATTTGCCAGATAAGTATTTGGGATAGAGGTTATCACATGAAAATGTTTTGAATATGGCAGATAATTCATAAAGCCAAAAACAGTAATAATATGTACCCACCAAAAGACCTCATAAAATATCTCTGCATTTCCGCTAACGGAATTAAAGAATAACCGGCTAAGCAGCAAACTAACCGGCCTGACTTCAAATGAAGACAGCTTATAGCCAGCTTTAGCAAGATGCGATATATTTTGCCCAAACATACAAAGAACAACTACCAGAATTAAGAGTAATATCAATAAAGCATCTTTCCTGCCTTCTTTGTCTACTTTTAATCTGGGAACACGTTGTACAAATCTTCTGAACAGTGCAAATAAAACAGAAAAAACAACTAATACCCCAAGTACATCTTCTATAACTGTAATAACGGAATATAAATAGCCAAGAAAGTTTAAGCTGAACTCTTTATAAAAGCCCTGTAAGACAGCCTCAATAACAGCAAAAAGGAAAAGGATAAATCCCCAGAAAATAAAGAAGTGCAATATTCCTGCGGGTTTATCCTTTAAAAGTTTAGATTGCCCAAAAGCAATTACAATAACATTCTTTAATCTTTTGGCAGTATTTCCTGTCCTGTCATCTTTTTTAGTACCAATTTTAAGAAATTTTATGCTACGCGTAATGCTATAGATAAAAAAGCTTATGGATCCACAAAATAAAAAGATGAAGACAAGAATGCTCATCAGATTATTTAATTTTACTTTTTAATTTTATAAAGAATAGAAGCAGCAACAAACACTTTTGCAACTGTCCATAATGAGAACATAGCTGCACCTAACTCAATTGCTAATTTAGCATCTCTAACATAAAAAGTATATAAAAACGAAGTTCCGGCTAAAATAACCAAAGCTTCACCTAAAAACATTGCAATTACGGTAGTAAGATAATTGCTTTTACGTTCAACAATATATCCTGTTAAGAAAGCAGCAGCCGGGAAAGCTAATAAATAACCGCCTGTTGGTCCTGCAAAATTTAATATCCCGAAAGTTGTACCAGGAACGTTGGCTAAAACAGGAAGCCCTGCAGCAGCCATTGCCAAATATAAAAGCATACTGTAGGCACCATTTTTTGATCCTAAAAACGCACCGGCTAATACTACAAACATTGTTTGTAAAGTAAATGGAACCGGTTTAACCGGTACAGCAATCTGTGCTGCAACAGCAGTTAAAATACTAAATGATACAATGCCGAATAGTTTTGATGATACTATTTTTCCAATTGTTAAGCTTAAACTGTTTTTTTCAGCAAATTCTTTGATAATCATATTATTCCTCAATAAGGTTTTTTCTTAAAAATAATTCTGTCGTTTCTAATAATTGTTCCAGTTTTGGATTGCTGCCTTCAAACGGATGGACTGCTCCAAAAGTATGCCCGGCAGCGGGTATTTTTAACATTTTTGTTAATTTTTTATGAGACCATTTGTACAATTGATTGGCTTCAGAAACCGGAACAGCCAAGTCTTGATCTCCATGAGCAATAAGAAGCGGTTTCTTAAAATACTTTAGCGCTTTTTCTAAACTTAATTTTTTATCCTTATGTTTTTCTATATCTTCCAACAACGTAACATTTAATTTCATTACTTGCTTTGTCCGCGTATTAAGGACCTCAAAAACACCTTCCTTTTTCCATTTTTCTTTTTGCCTTTCAGAGTATCTGTCAAGATTAGAAACAGAAGCCCATAAGGCAATGGCATCAACGGCTTTAGTTTTACGAGAAGCAATAAGAGAAATTGCACCACCGCGGCTGTGGCCGATTAGTCCTATTTTATTTACAGCATCATTATCAAAAAAACCGAACTGATAACCTTCTATAATCTCAGAAAGCTCATCAATTTCCATAGAAAAAGTATTTTCGGCAAATTTATCTAATTGTGTAAATTCTGTTAAACTGTCACCAACTCCATTATGTGAAAAGTTAAAAGTAATTACAAAATAACCGATACTGGCTAAATATTCTCCGGTATAAGGCACAAAGCCCCAATCCTTAAACCCTTTGAACCCGTGTACATAAATAATGCAAGGGGCAGTATTCCGATTTTCGTACCCGTAAGTAGTAATATTCAGCTTTTGGTTCTTTACAGTATATAGAATAAAATCTTTGTTCATAGACTATAAATATGGCTATTATAGCTCGAAAAGTCAAGATTTTTGAAACTTTATTTACTAAAAAAATGCATTACCAGTAAATGTTTTGGGCTTTTTTCAGATTTTACATAGTTTTATTTTCTATCAGAGGGAAAGAAGTTATGTGTCAATTGCTTTGATAATATCCATTTCTTTTATAAATTTAGATATGAGATACTTACTAGTTATACCGTCAATAGATATAAAGAACGGCAAAACCATCAGGGTTGTGCAGGGAATTCCGGAACTTGATTTTCAGGAATATGGAGATGACCCTATTGCCATGGCAAAAATATGGCGGACAGAAAACGCCAAGCTGCTGCATATTGTTGATTTTGATGCAGCAATTGATAACTCACATAAAAACCTGCCTATTATTGAACAAATTTGCTCATCGGTAATTATTCCGGTACAGTATGCCGGAGGAGTAAGGACCTTTGACGATGCAGTAAAATGTTTTGATATTGGCGTCTGCAGGCTTACTTTAGGCACTATGTCAATTCTTAACTATACGGATTTTATCAAAGTTTTTGAGAAATACGGTCCTTCAAAAATTGTTGTATCTTTAGATATTATCGGTGAAGAAATTTTTGTAAAAGGACGGAAAGTAAGAACCGGTATAAATTACAAAGATTTTGTTAAAAAAATTGCAGATGTAGGGGTTCAAAGATTTATCGTTACGGATGTTGAGCGTAATGGAGTGTTCGGAGGTCCGAATTTAGATTTATGCAAAGATATTGCAGCAATATCCAACGCCAAAGTTACAGTATCTGGCGGTGTAAGAAATAAAGACGAGCTTATGGATATTCAGAAACTAATGCCTCTTGGCATCGACTCTGTTATTGTTGGTCGTGCTCTTTATGAAAATAGATTTCCGTGCCAGAAGTTATGGCGCGTGGCTGAATCGGGTATTTTTAACGGTTAATTTATGGAAGAAAATTCAAACAAAGAACTTCTGAATGAAGAAATGACCCATAGTAGTTTTTGGGCTAATATCTTTAAAAGACCTAATAAGCAATCTGAGCTTATCAGTATCTTCTCTTCTCTTATCCCTTTTAAAGTTCTGAGCAAAAAAGAATTTTCTTTGCTCCTTTCATTTGTACATAACAGAAATTACGTACCCGGAGAGTATATATTTTATCAGAATGATCCCGGAATCGGTTTCTATGTTATCCTTGAAGGCAATGTAATAATTCAAAGGAAAGTAAACGAAAGTATTACAAATACTATTTCCAGACTCAGCAAAGGTGATTTCTTTGGTGAGTTAGCACTTTCAGATAATCACAAGAGAACCGGCTCTGCATTAGCCACAGATAATTGCCGTATTGCTGTGATCTTTAAGCAGGATTTAGATGATTTTATTTCTAAATTTCCTAAAAAAGGTGTTAAAATCTTAGAAGGTTTTAACCATATCATCGCCATAAGACTTAGAAAACTCAATGACGAAGTCTTAGCTCTTCAAGATAAACTAAACAACTACAAGGAGAGTAATTATGAATCCGGAGATAAAGAAAATATTAGTGCCCATTGATTTTTCGGACTATTCCAAAAATGCATTCAGATATTCTATAGAATTTTGCAAATGTTTTGAGTCCGAAATTATTCTTATTTATGTTATCGAGCCGGTTGTTTATCCGCCTGATTTCAGTATGGGACAAATTGCTTTCCCAACCGTAGATATGCAAATGGACAAAAGGGCGTTGGAAGAACTTGAAAAACTTGCGAAATCAGAAATACCTGCCGGACAAAAAATAAGAACAATTGTTAAAACCGGAAAACCTTTTATTGAAATTATTGATACTGCTGTTGAAGAAGATGTAGATCTTATTATTATTTCTTCACATGGTCATTCTGGTGTTCAGCACATCATTTTCGGATCGACTGCCGAGAAGGTCGTGCGAAAGGCTTCATGCCCTGTTTTAACAGTAAGAGATCCGGTTAAAGGTTTTTCATACAAAGATGCCAAGTAGGACTCTGCTTTTATTGAATACAATCAAATGCAGGATATTTTTCCTGCCGGTTTGAATTTATTTCATTCCAGGGGATTGTTTAAATAATAATAATTCTATTCTTTATCTTTCACATCCTCTTTTTTATCATCACACTGAGAAGGTGCCTTTAACATTTGTACCGTCCTGAAAGCTGCAAATGCAATTATTACTATACCAATTATTAACGTAGATACGTTTATACGCCCCGATACTGCATACTGCTTTATAAATGAAATTATTACAAGGATAATTGCGGCTGCAAATACAGCCACGGATATGTATTTTCTGGTGTTGGTATTCATATATTTGTTTTTTATTTATAAAATTAATTTTAATAAGGTTGACTTTACATCATACTTTGAGGATCAATATCATAGACCAGTCGAATGTCTTTATGCTTTGATTCCTTTTTAAACTTAATATAACTATCCATAATTGCTTTGCGAAGCCAGCTTCCCGTTTTATCTTCACTTTTGTTACTTTTAACCAGCAAGTGAAAACGATAGTAGCTTTTTAACCTGGCAATTAAGGCAGGGGCAGGCTCACTGATTGTTACATATTTTTTATATGCCAGAATGTTTTTATAGAAATCATTTATTGCCCCTTTGGCTTTATCTTCCTGCAAGTCCCTTGCTTCTATCAAACAGAGACGCGTAAAAGGCGGAAATCCCATTTGTTCTCTTTGGAGAATTTGATTTTCATAAAGCCCCTGGTAATCATATTCCAAAACTCTTTGCAGCACAAAATTTTGAGGGTTAAGAGTCTGTATAAGAACTTCCCCTTCATTCTTGCTCCTGCCGGCTCTGCCGGCAACCTGTGTTAAAAGCTGAAAAGTTCTCTCATCCGCTCTAAAATCCGGCATCCACAGATTATTTTCTGCCGATATTACACCCACTAATGTTACCCTGGAAAAATCCAATCCCTTAGACACTATTTGTGTCCCCACAAGAATATCAATTTCGCCCTTGCTGAATGACTGGAGTATATTGCTTAAGCTGGCTTTCTTGGATATTGAATCAGAATCAATTCTTTGAATATTTGCATTTGGGAAATAGTAGCCAAGTTCATCTTCCACTTTTTCAGTACCCATACCAAAGTATTTTAAGGAATAAGAACCGCAAAACCCGCAATGGTCAGGCAGGGTTTTAACCAGCCCGCAATAATGGCAGGAAATATTATTTTTATTTATATGATAAACCATTGGTACGGAGCAATTATCACAGATAATTACCTGCCCGCAATCATTACAATACACCTGGGTTGAGAACCCTCTTCTGTTTTGAAGAATTATGACTCCTTCTTCTTTTTTAAGCTTATCATCAATTCTATTAAGAAGGTTTGAAGAAAAGATAAAATCTCCTTTCTTCTTTCCCATGTCATAAGAAGTATTTACAAGCTCAATTACCGGCATCTTGGCATCATCAATTCTTTGCGGAAGCTGAAGCAAAGTGTATTTACCGGTTTTAGCATTATACATACTTTCTATGCTTGGAGTAGCTGACCCTAACATAACCGGACAATTGTTATATTTTGCCAATATTATTGCAGTATCACGACCGTTATATTTGGGAGTCATATCAAACTGTTTATAACTCTGGTCGTGCTCTTCATCTACAATAATAATTCCAATATTCTTTAGCGGAGCAAATATAGCCGACCTTGCACCTATAACAACATTCACCTTTCCATCTACAATCTTTCGCCAGGCGTCATACCTCTCGCCTAAAGAAATTCTGCTGTGCATTACGGCGACAGTGCCTGGAAAATTATTAAGCAGTCTTGCAGTTGCCTGGGGAGTGAGGGAGATTTCAGGAACCAAAAAGATGGCAGTCTTTCCTTCTTCCAGAACTTTCTTTATAAGCTCAATATAAACTTGAGTTTTGCCGCTTCCCGTCACTCCATGCAGCAGGTAAGTCTGAAATTTATTAAGGTTTTGGGAAACTTCTGCAACAATTTTATTCTGATCTTCTGTCAGCTCAAACAGTTTAATTTCTTCCGTATAATGCTCAATATACTTACGTTCAATTTCTTTTTCAAAAATCTCAACTAAGTCTTTCTTAACAAGTCCATTTAGTGATGCAGACGAGGCCTCTGTTTTAGCAATTAGCTTTGATGCCTGTACAGGCTTATTTTTTTTCTTTAATAATTCCAACAAGATTTTAAGCTGTACCGGAGACTTTGTTTCTATTTCCGGAATCTGCTCATATATTTCTGAAGCAGTCTTTTTTAGTCTTACAAACCGTGTCTTTTTTACTTTTACTTTAGGGTCAATAATATCATCATGAATTGTAAGTATCCCCTCTTCATTCATTTTCTTGATAGTATGATAAATATTTTTTTTATTTACCACTTTCTGAATAGAATTTAGAGTAACATTATCTTTTTCACTCAGGAATTCCAGTATTCTAAATTTGACAGTATCCTGCCTTTTCTCGTTAGCAAGAAGCTCTTTGCAATACTCTTTATCGGCAGTTATTCTTCTCTGTGATTCAACTTCTATACCATAAGGAATTGATAATCTAATGGTTTCGCCCAGTGATGACAAATAGTAATCAGCTACCCACTTGTAAAAATTCAGCATTTCATTATTAAATATTCTGTTTTTGTCCAATATCTCCTGAACACTTTTAAGACCTTCGGTAACGTCGGTAGTATCAGATATATTAATAATAAATCCGGTAACTGTTCTTTTGCCGAATGGGACAACCGCCCTAACACCGGCAATTGCGAGATGCTCCAGTTCTTCAGGGATAATATATGTAAATGAATTCCTGAATGGAAGCGGGAAAACTATTTCAGCGTATTTTGCCATTTAATTTATGACAATATAATTACAGTACTGCATTTTCTTTTAACGTAATAGTTTTTTCATCGGCATTTAGAGAGCAATGCACGCATATAGGCAAAGTAAATTTATTAACTATATGGCCGAATGACATTCCATAAACCACCGGCACGCCTAAATTACATAGTCTGTCTGATAATACGTCAAACAACGACAAAGAATCAGAAAAGCTTTCAGGTTTGGAATCGGCTCTTGTAAATACGCCCAAAACTATCCCTTTAACCTTGTTAAATTTTCCGGCCTGTTTCATCTGTGTAAGCATTCTGTCAACTCTGTATGGCTCTTCACCAACTTCTTCAAGGAATAAAATTTTTCCGTCGGTATCAATATCATAAGGAGTACCGACCAAAGAAACTACAATTGATAAATTGCCGCCGGTTAATATCCCTTCTGCCATACCGCCTTTAATAATTTTGGGTTTAAAATATTCGGTATCTTTTTCAGGCAGTGCATTTGTTAAAGTAAGAGGCTTAACAGGATTAATCAATACATCGGTGAAATTTTTAACACTAAAGTCATTGAATGTAGACGTGCCAACCGGGCCATGGAAGCAGACTAATCCTGTCTGCGAATATAGTCCATATAACAAAGATGTAATATCGCTGTATCCTATTAGCACTTTAGGATTATGTTTAATTAAATCATAATCAAGCAGGGACAGTATTCTTGCACATCCGTATCCTCCCCTTGTGCATACAATTCCTTTAACATCCATATTTGCAAACATTTCATTAACATCATCAGCCCTCTGGATATCCGTACCACCTAAATAACCATGGCGGGCAAGAACATTTTTTGCTGTTACTACTTTGAAGCCCAATTTAGTTAAATTATCCTTACTCTCTTCAAGTTCTTTTTCTGAAATGAAACTGCCCGGAGATATAAGTCCCAAAGTATCACCTGCTCTTAATCTTGGCGGCTTAATTGTTTTAATTCTTTTCTTTCTATCCTCCGCACTCATTGATTTATAAGGCATTGCGGCTAACAAAGCGGCAGCCGAAGCAGTCGTTAAAAATTTTTTTCTATTCATATATAAATTCCAGTTTTTCAAAATAATTTTTATCTCATCGCACCTGCGATTTCATATATCCCTTGCACACCAGTATCTTGAGACGTTTGCAAAACGTCTCTACAAAACATATTCAATATAATTTGCTAATGATTTTATTCTTACTGTAGAGACGTTCTGAGAACGTCTCCGCCAAAGTGCCCGCAATTCTGAATATACTTTGCACACCGGCATTCAGAGACGTTTGCAAAACGTCTCTACAAAAACATTATGCCATTTACGATTTACAAATATTTTCCTTCATCATATAATAAATGGTCGTAAGTTTCCCGGCTGCGTATAACTTTGTAGGAATCGCCGTCCACCATTATTTCCGGTGCACGCCTGCGTGCATTATAGTTACTGCTCATAACCATACCATAAGAGCCGGCAGATAATATTGCGAGATATTCATTACGTTCCATTTTTGAG
>JAUZPC010000008.1 GCA_030706105.1 Bacteroidota bacterium
AGTACAACCAAAAAGGCTATTAAGTACTTTGCCTTTACCGGTATCAGAAAATAAATATAAATATATCTGTCGGGGAACATCATTGCAAAAGCAACCATTACTCCAAAGATAGCACCCGAAGCTCCAATTGTCGGGGCCAGGTCATTTGTAAGCAATGGAGTTAAAAACAAGTGGGCAAGTCCTGCAACAGTACCACACATTAAATAAAAGAAAAGGAATTTCTTAGATCCCCAATTGTTTTCCAGTTCCATGCCGAACATCCATAGTGCAAACATGTTAAAGAAAATATGAGAGAAATCTCCATGCAGAAACTGGTAAGTAATTAATTGCCAGGGCAGAAATATCCACGGATCAACATTAGAAAAATGCATCCCGCTGATAGGTATTAAAGCAAAGTACTTGGTTATCACCTGGTCAAAGCGCATACCGGCACTTTCAATAATTATCCTGCCGCCTAAGTACTGAACCAAAAAAACCGCAACATTTATAATCAGCAAATTTTTTATAACCGGAGGGAAAAAGGTGAATCCGCCAACTCCACCCGGTCTGTAATAATTACTCACAAGAAATTCCTTTTTTATCTATATACTAATAAACATTTTCATTCTATTATATTAAAATAATAAATTAAAAAATGTTAAAAATGTCAAATTATTTATCATCTGTTAAAGCTGTGACACCCGGAAGGTTTTTGCCTTCAAGGAATTCTAAAGAAGCTCCGCCACCGGTTGAAACGTGAGAAACTTTAGTTTCCAGCCCGGCCTTAGCTATTGCAGCAGCGGAATCTCCACCGCCTATAACGGTTATTGAACCGTTTTCAGTAGCTTCAACCAAAGCATTTGCAACTGCATTTGTTCCAATTGCAAAATTATCCATTTCAAATACACCCATCGGACCATTCCATACTATTGTCTTTGAATCCAAAATGGCTTTCTTGAATATTTCTATGGTTTTAGGCCCAATATCCAAACCCATTTTATCTTTCGGAATGCTGTCAATTGAATATACCTGAGAAGGGGAGTCATTTTTAAATTCTGCTACTGCTACTATGTCAACAGGGAAAAGAACATTTATTTTCTTATCGGCAATCTTTGCAAGCACTTCTTTTGCAAGTTCAATTTTTTCAGCTTCAAGCAGTGAAGTCCCTATTTCTTTACCCTGAGCTTTAAAGAATGTGTAAGCCATGCCGCCGCCGATAATCATGGTATCAACTTTGTCAAGAAGATTGGTGATTACATCAATTTTACCTGAGATTTTCGAACCGCCTAATATGGCGCAGTAAGGTCTCTTAGGATCTAAAACAGCACCGCCCAGATAGTCCAATTCTTTTTTCATTAAATAGCCGGCTGCACAAATTGATATATATTTTGTAACTCCTTCAGTTGAAGCATGGGCCCTGTGAGCTGAACCGAAAGCATCATTTACATAAACATCGCCTAATTCTGCAAGTTGTTTTGCAAATTCAGGATCATTCTTTTCTTCTTCTTCGTGAAATCTTAAATTCTCTAATAATACAACATCGCCATTGTTCATTTTGGCAACAATCGCTTTTACTTCTTCTCCGATGCAGTCAGGTGCTAAAATTACTTCTTTGCCAAGTAATTCAGCTAATCTAACAGCTGCAGGTTTTAAACTGTATTTAGGGTTAACTTTACCCTTAGGGCGTCCTAAATGGCTCATCAAAATAACTTTGCCGCCGTCATTAATTATTTTTTTAATAGTAGGTAAGCTTGAAGTAATTCTAATATCATCGGTAATGTTTAAGTTATCATCCAAAGGCACATTAAAATCCACACGAACCAATACTCTTTTTCCGTTTAATTCTATTTTATCAATTGAAAGTTTTTTCATTGTAGTCCTTTCTAAATTTTATAATTTACAATATGAAAGATAATAAGGAAGGATTAAAAAAACAGAGACTAAACGTAAGTTTAGTCTCTGTAGAAGAAATAATTACATTTTAGCAATTTTTACTAACAAATCAGCTACTCTGCAAGAATAACCCCATTCGTTATCGTACCATGAAACTACCTTAAAGAAACGTTTTTCGTCTTTAAAGTTGTTCTGCATAGTTGCTAATGAATCATAAATTGATGAGCGTTCGTCATGAACAAAGTCTGTTGAGACTACTTCTTCATTTGTATATCCTAAGATACCTTTTAAGTATGTTTCAGAAGCTTTTTTCATTAAAGCATCAATTTCAGCTATTGAGGTTTCTTTTACTGTTCTAAAAGTTAAGTCAACTACGGAAACGTCAGCAGTAGGAACTCTGAATGACATACCGGTTAACTTTCCTTTTGTCTGTGGTAAAACTTCTCCAACAGCTTTTGCTGCGCCTGTGGATGATGGGATAATGTTAATTGCAGCAGCTCTTCCGCCTCTCCAATCTTTTTTGGAAGGACCGTCAACTGTTTTTTGTGTAGCGGTATAAGAGTGAATTGTGGTCATTAAACCGGTCTCAATTCCAATACCTTCTTTTAACAATACGTGAACAACAGGAGCTAAACAGTTTGTTGTGCAAGATGCGTTTGAAATGATGTTATGCTTTGCAGGATCATATTCATTATCATTAACGCCAAGTACAACTGTTTTAACATCGCCCTTACCAGGTGCTGAAATAATTACTTTCTTTGCGCCTGCTTCAATATGTCCCTGTGCTTTTTCTGATGATGTAAATAAACCGGTTGACTCAATAACCCAGTCAACGCCTAAAGCTTTCCAAGGTAATTGTGAAGGCTCTTTTGTAGCCATAATACACTTGGTTTCGTTTCCATTTACTACCAATATATCGTCATTTTCTAATTCAGGTGAGCTCTTTTTAGTTCCGATAGTTCCATTGAATTTACCGTGAACTGAATCATATTTTAATTGATAAGCAAAGTATTTAGCATCTGTAGTAACATCAACAACTGCAACAACATCAATTTCTTTGCCTAGAAGGCCGCGGCCAGCTATAGCATTGAAAACCAATCTGCCTATTCTGCCAAATCCATTGATTCCGACTTTGATTGCCATTATTTTTCTCCATTTTATAGTTTAATTAATTTCAATACACAAAATTAGCTAATGTGGGCAATAATATCAATTAAAATTGAAGAGTTTTACACGAACGGTGATTATTTACAATAATTTAACCAAAATGCAGGTTGTTCTGTAAAAAATCACAATTCCCTAAAAAACATTCTTCCATAGTTGAACTCATTCATACTAAAGCCGGTAAGACTCTGCTATTATGTAAGTGTTCCGTCTGCTTTTGGGAAATTCCCTGAAAGTTTGGTAAAAAATTTGTGAAAATTATGAGGGAATTTTTTATCATCTAAAAACATGTATGGGCAGTAGCCGGAAATAAAGTTAATTCCGTTTGTTGCACATTTTTTTTGAATTTCCTCTAATTCTTTGGCAGGTGTGAACATATTACGCAGCCAGATTTGCTTTATGCCTTTGGTTATGGCTTCATCTATAACTTTTCCTGCATCCTTTTTTGTAAATACCAAAATTCCATCAATGGCTTTGTCGGCTGCGGAAATGTTTGCATAGCATTTTTCCCCGGCTATTTCAGTTGAATTATAGTTGATTGGGATAATCTCATAGCCATGCTTTACTAAATCTGCTGAAAGTGTGCGGGAAAAATCCTTAGGATTTCTGGAAAATCCAACTACGGCAATTTTCTTAATTCTTAAAAATTCTTGAACTTGGTTAAGCGAAATCTTTTCCACATTATACCTCGTAAATTTATTGTATCTAAAAATAAACACTTAACAGCTTTATTGCAAATTGTACAGGTTTTGTCTGTGTTTCTTATTATCCCAATTTTAATACCTATTGAATAACAAATATTTTGTTAAATTTGTAAAATATTTCTTAAAAAAAGTCGAATTCTAAATGCAATTATTTTTTGTAATTTTCTTTATCCTTTATTCAGTTGTTAATTATTATATATATAACAGGGGACTTGCAGCCATATCCATTGTTCCCTCAGCAAAGATAATCTATACTGTACTGTTTATCTTTTTTGCTTTTGCTTATGTATTTGCAAAAGTTTTTGAAAAGAAACTGCCGGCATTTGTTTACGAAAGTTTTTCAATAGCAGGTTCTTTTTGGTTTGCTGCTATCTTGTATTTTATTCTAAGTCTGCTCTTTATTGATAGCATAAGAATAATAAATCACTACTTCCATTTTTATCCTCAAATAGTTATCAAGAACTATCAACTTGTTAAGATATCAGCTTTTTCAATTGTCGTATTAATAACGTTTCTTCTTTTAACTGCAGGTTATTTTAATGGGCGAAATATTAAGATAAACACAGTAAATATTACTCTGCCTAAAAAGAACAGCAGCTTAAGTAATCTTAATATTGTTCAAATATCTGATATTCATATTTCATCTATTAATAACGGAAGATTTCTCAGCTCGGCTGTGGAAACCATAAATTCACTTAAACCCGACATCGTTTTAATTCCGGGGGATCTTGTAGATGAAAAAGCATATTTCCTTGAGCAAAAAGGTCTTGGTAAGTCATTGCTTAAAATTAAATCCAAATATGGAGTTTATGCAACTACAGGTAACCATGAGTTTATTAATGGTGCGGGTGATATAATTAAATATCTTTCTACCTGCGGAGTTACCTGGATAAACGATACAGCCCGCTTTATTGATGGTAACTTTTATATTGTCGGCAGGCATGATTCAGCTATGCGTTCCTTCACCGGAGAAAAGAGACAGCCGCTTGCTGAAGTTATGAAACTGGTAAACAAAAACTATCCTGTGCTTTTGTTGGATCATACACCGTTTAATCTTGAGGAAGCCGAAAAAAATAATATTGATTTGCAGCTTTCAGGCCATACTCATCATGGACAATTATTTCCAATTAATTTTATCACCTCAAAAATTTATGAGCAGGACTGGGGATATCTTTTAAAAGGGAATACGCATTATTATGTTTCGTCCGGGCTTGGTACCTGGGGCCCTCCGGTTAAATTGGGTAATGATGCTGAAATTGTAAATATCAAAGTTCAGTTTAAATAAATATCCTGCATACGGCAACAGAATGTGCCGTAATTTACAATGCAAAATGATGCAGTCTGTGACTTTGTAGGACAGGCATTCTTCCTGTCTAAACAATATTACTATAGGTGTTTACAGATAGGAAATGTCTAGATTGCAGATGCTCATAATATTATTATATGATATGTAATGGACAAGCACGAATGCCTGTCCTACATTAGTATGTAACACACATATAAAATATAATTCTGGCGTTTTTAATCACTCTCGTTCTTATGTTTGTATAATGCTATATATTTAGTGCGTATTATTGTTTACTTCTTAATAGCTAAACTTAACATATTTGATAAATCAATCAGCTCTGATGATTCGTCAATTATATAATCGTACTTTACCAGATCTTCTCCAAAAATAATCGAGACAAGAGGGCCCTTATAATTGTTTTGGAAATAAAAATTGAGTGTCGGATGCCAGACAGGAATATTTTCAATTTGAGGTCTGTTTTTATCTTCCGGCGATACAACAAATGAATAACTAATTCCATCCATAGTATTAAATTTAGTATCCCATTTTTCTGCTGAAGAATTTAGTATCTTTATAAATTCTTCAACCTGAGCCGGCAGTAAAGTTATAGAATTATTTAGATCGACATCTGTTAATTTAGTGCTGTCAATCAGTTGATGCTTAATGGGAGCAAGAACAACATAAGACAAAGTATCATTATCTTTTGCTGCAATTACAGCAAATTTAAAAATGCTTGGAATTTTACCATAGTTAACCATGTGGAAAACTGTTTTTGTTGACCTATGGAAAAAGGGCACACTTGCTTGTGAATGATATAAAACACGCGAAGGAGTACAACCATAAAAGAGAACAGAAACAAAACAAATAGAGATGAACCCGGAAATTATTTTTAGCATATTTAACCTTATCGATTATTGTTTTGATTATAACTATTAAGAAAACCCTTTTTATCTAATTAACCCCGCACCAAAAAGTTATATTCTAAATAAAACTTAATTTTTATTCGATTATCAATCAGCTTTTATAGCTGTTTGCATTATAAAATTTTGAATGTAATATCTAAAATTAAATCACTTTTCTTGTCCGTCGGTTTTAACGTATATAAAAATATAGATTTCTGTAATACTAATCAAATTAATTATCACTTTTTTATGGCACCAAACTCTGAGAAGTGGGATTATTCCGTTAATTCACTTTGCCTTACCCGGCCATAGCCGCAACCCCTCCTTTTGTAGATAATATTTTTTTTCAATATATTTAATAAACAGACTTATATAATATTGAAACTCTGCTTAAAAATATATCTCATCCTATCTTTGTGCCTTATTGCGGGGCATTGTACTCTTATTGCCCAAAATATTAATAAAGACAAAGAGTTAACCTGGGTCCGGGTTGACTCACCTGTCAAAATAGATTTTTCATCAGTTAACTTGTTCTCATCGGGGAATGGAATCATTTCCGGTAATTACCTTCTGGATATACAAGATGATCATCTTAAAATTTTTAATCCTCAGCCGCCGTCTCTCTCCATAGATATTTCCTTTGCTCTAAATAAAAAAGAAATATGGGCTGCCAAAACTCTTATGTCCAGTGAGTCTAATTTCTATTTCTTTGATGGTAAAAAATGGACAATTATAACTAATCCCTTGTCTAACGCAATATTTTGTATGTATTTTAAAGATAAGAACACTGGGTGGATTGGCGGTGACAGGGAACTTGCTTTTTATAATGGGAAAAAATGGAAGAAGATCCCTTTCCCCACAATAAATGGCAGTGTTAATAAACTATATGGCACTTCTGAAAATGATTTCTGGATGCAGACAGGCTATACAGAGCTTTTCCATTATTTAAATGGGCAATGTTATCAGGTCCTTAAAGGGGTCCAACTATTTGAGATATCAAAAAATGGAATTAAATATGCCCTGACTGATAAAGGCTTCTATAAAATTATTGACGGCACACCTAAATTTATAATGACTTTCCCTTCTTCTGTTAAATTGTCATGCCTGTATATATTAAATGATAGTTGTTATTGGGGCGCCGGGCCTGGTGGTTATGTTTACCGTTTTGCAAATAGTAGATGGTCAAGTTTTAAACTGAGCACTGAACAAAGTTTAGTTGACATAAACTTTCTAACAGATAGTGAAGGATGGGTTTGCGGAGAAAACGGGACAGTTTTTCGCCTGGCTTTCCCTTCTGCAATAGAAACAACTAAAATTTCAGGCGGCTTTAAGAAAAAGAAAATAACAGGAATAAGTACTGAACTAAATTCTGAATATGGTGTTGCAATTGATGATATTAATAATGATGGATTAAAAGATATTTACTCTGCATGTCTTTTCCATCCAAGCAGGTATTATGAGAACATTTCCGTAGTCGATCAGAATAAAATTAATTATGTGCAATTTGCAGAAAAAGCTGCCGAAAGAAATATAACTGCTTTTAGTAATAAAGAAACAAATAAAGCCAATCCAATTTTCCTTGGCGTTGGGCTTGCAGATTTGGAAAACTCAGGCAGTCAGGATATTTATGTCTGTAATTTACTTGGCAAGAATAAGCTGCTAATAAATGATGGAAAAGGTTCTTTTGATGATGTCTCTGCCGAAAAAAATAGAGGAGTAGGGAACGATGAAAGAACTAATTCTGTAATTTTTGGCGATGTTGATAATGACGGCGATTTAGATATGTTTATTGCCAATGAAGAATCTACCAACAGGTTATTCCTAAACGATGGGACTGGCCATTTTTCGGAAATTACCGAAACCGCGGGACTTGAATCTCAGGGCGGTGGAACGTCTGCTGCTTTTGGTGACCTTGATGGTGACGGTAGGATTGATCTATGTGTTACTAACTGGAATGCAGAAAATAAAATTTATAAAAATGTTACTCAAAATGGTAAAGTTAAATTTATTGATGTCTCCAATTTGTCAACAATAGCCGATTCTAAGAATGATAAAAATAATGCTGTGGTTTTTGGTGATGTTAATAATGATGGCTTGCTGGATATATTTATTTCAAGGCGTAAAAGTCCAAACTCCCTTTATATTAATTTGGGAAACTTCCGGTTTAAGGATTGTGCAAATGAAATGCTGGGGCGGGATACGCTTCTTACTTACGGAGCTGTTTTTGCTGACTTTGATAATGACGGCTTTCTTGACCTGTATATTTCAAACGTGGGGACAAATAAATTATATAAAAATATTGGCGGTAAAAAATTTATTGATGTAACTAATGAGTATAACGCCGCCGTAAGTGGATATGGAACGGGGTCGGCTGTGGGTGATATTGATAATGATGGTGATATTGATATTTATACAGCAGTTTATATAAATGGTGAAAGTACATTATTATTAAATAATATTAATAACCGTAACTTTTTTACCATAAATGTACAGGGTACAATCAGCAACAGAGATGCAGTTGGTGTAAAAGTTTGGCTTTATGAAGCCGGGCATCTATACGATAAAAACTATCTTAGAGGGTATAGAGAAATCTGCTCTGGTTCAGGTTACTGTTCCCATTCTTCTAAGGAAGTGCATTTCGGAGCAGATTTTTCAAAATCCTTTGATATTCTTATTCTGTTTCCTGTAAGCGGTATTACTAAAATTTTATATAATCAAAAACCCGGGCAAAGGCTGTTTGTTAGGGAAGAAGAGGACTATGCGGCTTTTTCTACTCTTTCTTTAAAATCCATAATGCGGTTTATTAAAAATCCCGCAACGCATATTGCTGCAATTGAGTATGCGGTCTTTTTTATAATTTGTCTCATCTCTGTTAGAGTAGGTAAAAAAAAGTACAGCTGGGATAACTATACTTTGCTAATTATTCATTCTGCCTGTTTAATAGCTTTTACCGGATTTTTAATCTATTTTGATAAAAGCGGCTTTTTCTTAAGTATTGTTTTTCCTGTTCTCCTAATCGGCATTCTTTTTATTCTGGTTCATTTAATTTATCACTCCATTATTCTTAAGAGAATTGCTAAAAAAGAACGAGAAATAATCAGGGATAGAATTGCAAGAGACCTGCATGATGATTTAGCCTCAACTTTAAGTAGCGCGCAAATTTATACTGAACTTTTGAAGTATAACAAAAAAAGTTCTGAACATTTCGACTTGGTAAACAAAATTGCTGTTCTGCTAAAGGACTCTTCTGATGCAATTACCGATATTATTTGGAATATTGCTCCTGTTCATGACAATATGGAGCATCTGACATTTAAATTACGAACACTTGCAATTGAAAACTGCAGAGTAAATTCCATTAAACTGGAAGTTAAAGAAGAAGTGGATAACAATGAGTTTATTGTACCGGATCAGATTAGAAGAAACATCTATCTTATATTTAAAGAAATTTTAAATAATATGATAAAGCACTCTGCTACAGAAACGGCAGAACTTGATTTAGTTGTTGAAGCTGGTTCAGTTTTTATAAAGCTAAAAGACTTCGGACAGGGCATCCTTAACCTTTCCGGAACTTTTACTGATTATAATACAATAAAATGTGCTTTCGGGCATGAGAATAAGTCTTTTGGACATGGACTTAAAAATATTTTCACCAGAGCTGAGGAGATTAAAGGAAGTTTAACTATCACGTCTAAACCAAAGGAAGGATCTTCGTTTTCGTTTTTTGTTAAAATAACCTAAATGAGTTATTGTTTTTTATTTCAATTATATCAATTATGTAGTATTATTTCAGAAGATTATTTATGCCGATAAAAGTTTCAATAATTGAAGATCATAAACCTTTCAGGGAAAGTCTAATCTATATTTTCTCTTCAACTGAAGGTTTTGTCTTAGGCAACGCTTTCTCTTCTATTGAAGAAGCGATGGAGTCAATGGAGTACTGTGATCTTATCTTATTGGATATAAATCTTCCGGGGTTGTCGGGAATTGAAGGCATTCCTCTTCTAAAAAACAAGTTTCCGGAAGTGAAAATATTAATTCTTACTATTTTTGAGGATGATGACAACATATTTAAAGCAATTTTAAATGGTGCTGATGGGTATATCCTTAAAAAAACGCCTCCTTTACGCCTTATTCAGGCAATTGAAGATGCTGTCATGGGCGGATCTCCAATGTCACCCGTTATTGCAAAAAAAACATTAGACTTATTTAAAAAATATGCTCCGGTTAAGGAAGAGGAAGATTTTGGACTTACTGACAGGGAAAATGAAATATTATCTTGTTTGGTTAACGGACTAAATAACGATGACATTTCTGATAAATTGTTTATTAGTATTCAGACAGTAAGAAATCACATAAAACACATTTATGAAAAATTGCATGTGCACTCTAAGTCTCAGGCAGTAATCAAAGCTATCCGGCAGGGCATTTTTTAAGCTTTCAGCTATTTATTCCTTACTTTATCTCATTTCCCTGATTTCTCTTATCACGTAAAATGACCTATTTAGGTTATTGAGCTTTTCAATATAGTTTCTCAATTTTAAGTATAAATCTACAGGAGCTTTTATGAAGAAGTTGTTAATACTTATTTTCCCTTTGTTATTACAGATTACTTTGTTTTCACAGGTCACTTATACACAGGGGCCTAAACTTAACACTGCCAGAACGTCTGCTTCCGGTACAAAATTAAACGACGGTAGAATACTTATTGCCGGGGGCCACGGAATCGGTTTCTTGAAACTTAACAGTGCGGAGATTTGGAGCCCGGGGACCAACACTTTTCAGCAATACACAATGAATGATTATAGGGACTTTGCCGGTGTTGTTAAGCTGTCTAATGGCAGGGTTATGCTTATCGGAGGTATGAGCGGCGATTTAGGTGTTGGGCAATTGTCAAGTATGGAAGTTTTCAACCCTGCTGATAATTCATTTACGTCTGTATGCAACTTGGGCTTTGGTGCCAGAACCATGGCTAATGGTACCGAGTTAACTTCTGGAAAAGTTCTTATTGCCGGATGTTGGTGGGATGCAAATACTGCTCTTTATGGAGATATTTATGACCCTGTATCTAATACTTGCATTGCGACGGGGCAACTCACTACTGCGAGAGCAAATCCTTTCCTCTTACCTATGAATGATGGAACCGCTTTATTAATGGGTGGAGTTAACCCATATAGTGGTCCGACATTTGAAAGTGTTGAACTTTATGACCCGAGCACTAATCAATTTTCACTCTTCCAAGAGACTTTTATTCCGGGTGAAACTCTTTGGGTGCCCAGCTATGGCCGTGCCGATGAGGCCGCGACTATAAGGATGAAAAATGGTAAATATTTAATGCTGGCCGGTAAATCCAGTAATGATGTAGGTTATTATTCTTTAGTTACAATTGACCCTGCTACTAAAAGTATTGCCCTGCTGCATACTTCTCCGGAAATCCCTAACTATAATGTGTATACCGGAGATTCTGTCGGTGTTTATAGTATTTTGCTGGACACTGCTAAAGACTATTGCTATCTTATATGTGTTAAGAGTACCAGTGCACCATATTATGAAACCAGTTTTAAGGTTGTAGATCTCAAAACAAATACTCTTTTCTCATTAAACGATCATTTCGTCATACCTTATGGCTGCTGGGATATACCAAGATATGTACTTAATGACAGTAGAATATTTTTTGTAGGAGGCAGTACCTCTAATAATTTTGATTGTTTGGACAGTACTTTCTTTTATACTGTTCAGGTGCCTACGGGTGTAAATGATAAGAATAATTTGCCAAATGGCTATTCGCTAAGCCAAAATTATCCTAATCCATTTAATCCTTCTACAAAAATTAAATTTACCCTTCCGGGCAATGAGTTTGTTTCCCTTAAGGTCTATGACGTTGTTGGCAGGGAGGTTAGTACAATTATTAATGAACAAAAGGTTGCAGGGAATTATGAGATAACTTTTAATGCGTCCTCATTATCCAGCGGCGTTTATTTCTATAAATTAAGCACAAAAAGTTATTCCGAAAGCAGGAAAATGATTTTAATCAAATAGGGAAAACATATTCAATGGGCAGGCATTAAATTATCTGCCCATTGGATTTTTTAAGATTTTTACTCTAAAAAATTATTAAAATATAATATCTAAATCTTCAAGCCAATGTTGCTTATATGTTGGTTATGAAAGCTGCCAATGAAAAAAATATTTATAATCTCCGGAATTGTTTTATTATTTATTACTGTCTTTGTATCTGGGAGTCTAATCTATATAAATTCTGCTTACCCGGTATCATCACCCCCTGAAAATATTAAAATTTCTCCAACATCTGAAATGCTGAACAGAGGGGAGTATCTTGCAAAACATGTTGCGTACTGTATTTATTGTCATTCAGAAAGAGACATAAATAAATTTGCATGTCCGCTGGTTGAGGGGACGGAAGGTAAAGGGGGAGAGAAGTTTGGTGATGATGGAGGTTATCCCGGTTATATTTATGTGAAAAATATTACTCCTGCTTCAATTGGTGGATGGTCTGACGGCGAACTGATTAGAGCAGTTACTTGCGGTGTTACTAAAGATAATTTTCCAATTTTCCCGGTTATGAATTATGCCGGCTTCAATACACTTTCTAAATCTGATTTGTATTCAATAGTCGCTTTTATAAGGACTTTGAAGCCAATAAAAAATGATGTCCCTTTTTCTAAAATCAATTTCCCTACAAATATTTTTATAAAAATGTTACCCTTAAAAAACTCTTCCCCTGTAGAAGAAATTGATACCAGTAATATAATTGAATATGGTAAATATTTAGCAAATATTGCATCCTGTAAATATTGCCATAGCCCTTTCTCAAAGGGAAGGACCATAAAAGGCAAAGAATTTATTGGGACCAGACCTTTCATAGTAAACGGCAAAACTATTTATTCCCCAAATATTACTCCGGATAATAGAACGGGTATAGGTAACCTTTCTGCTGAAAAATTTATTAGATTATTTAAGAAATATGATGCGGCGTCTATAAAGAATAATTCAGACTGTTTAAATTGTATTATGCCCTGGGTTATATTTTCAGGAATGACTGAAACTGATCTAAAGTCAATCTACTCATACTTAAAAACTCTTCCCGCCATTTATGCTGAATAATTAAACATACTTCCGCGTAATTCATTCTTTTTACGTGTAAAATTATGGTATGGTAGTGAAAAAAGCACTAAAAAATACTTTTTTCACTATTGTTTTTTTATTATCTTAGTACTCCAAGTTGGAAAACGAAAATTTTTTTACAATAAATTGTCGCATAAAGGAGGGATATGGCGAAAATCAATTTCACTAAAAAACCATATTCAGAACAGGTGAGGATTCTTAAAGATTATCTAAACAGGCGAGAACAGCATTTGAATCAAGGTGAGATCTCTGTAAAGCAGCTTGTAAAACGTTTTAAACATAACCGCTACTATACTGACAAAGCTAAATTTTTCTATTTTGCCAAGCTTCTAAGTTCCGCAAGAGCTGAACAAGCAAAGAGCATTAAATCTTAAGGCTTTTCAGCTTCAGGTCACATCTAACGTCTTTTGCGATATTAAGCATTTCATTGCCTTCTACATTACTTTAGTTTTATTATTAGCTAATGATTAAGAAGGCATTTTAATGTTAATCATATTACTATCTCTATTTCCATAAGATACAGTAAATTATAAGCTCAACGAATGCTTTGTTACATATTATTATTTCTTTACAAGATAGTGTTTAAATGAATATCTCAATAGGCAAATTCACTTTACATAGTATAAATACCGGTTATTTAAAATTAGACGGTGGGGGAATGTTTGGTATAATCCCTAAACCTTTATGGGAAAAGTATAATAATTTTGATTCCAGAAATAGGGTTCTTTTAGCTGCACGCATTCTCTTATTAACCTCTTCAGATAGAAATATTCTTGTTGATACCGGATGCGGTCATAAATGGAATGGTAAAATGAATGATCTATATGATTTTACTTCTGAAAACCTGCTTGAAGAATCACTTAAAAAATTAAATCTCACACGGCATAACATAACAGATGTAATCTTCACCCATCTGCATTTTGACCATGCCGGGGGTTCAACTTATTGGGAAGATGGCAAATTATTACCTTATTTCCCCAATGCGCAATATTACGTACAAAAACAAAATTACGATTGGGCTGTTAACCCTACAGAGCTGGATAAATCAAGCTATTTAAAAGAAAATTTTACTCCATTGTTTGACACTGGACTGCTTAACTTGCTTTCCCCCGGCCAAAAAATTGACGATAATATCGATTTGGAAGTGCTTAATGGGCATACGATCGGGCAGCAGCTTGTAAAAATTTCTGATGATAGCAGTACTTTATTATTTTGTGCTGATCTAATTCCTTTTTGCTCGCATATAAATCTGCCCTATATTATGTCTTATGATTTACAACCGTTATTGACGCTCCTTGAGAAAAAGAAATTCCTTGATTTAGCTTATGAAAATAATTGGTATCTCTTTCTGGAACATGATCCTCTTTTTGAATATATTACTATTGATAAAAAAGAAAATAAATTTATTGTAAAAAACTCCTATGCAGACAACTCAAGTAAATTTGAATGATGGTTACATTAAAGTTTGTAAAACTGAAGAAATCCCTGAAAATTCCTGTAAAATCTTTTTCTTAGATGATAAAGAGATTGTAGTATTTAAAAATAATGGTAATTTTTTTGCTTTTGATAATAATTGCCCTCATCAAAACTCTCCGGTTCTGTCTCAGGGATTTATAGAAGATGACTATTTGGTTTGCCCTAACCATTTATTTATGTTTAATCTTGAAACAGGGAAAATGAAAACAACAGGCCTAAAACTAAGGAAGCATTCAGTGCTATTAGAAGATGGCAGTATTTTTGTTAAATTAAACAGTGATACGTAAGAATGCTTTTTCTGGATAAGTCGGAAATATCAAAATTAGCTAAAGAGCTCAATTTTAACCTGATAGGTTTTACCAAAGTGAAAGAGCTAAATAAAGAAGTTAGCAAGCTTTCTGAATGGATTAGTAAGGGGCTTCATGCAAAAATGGGATATATGGAAAGGAATATTGAAAAGAAATTAAGTGTTAAAAATGTCCTTCCGACTGCTGAAAGCGTAATTTCATTGGGTGTTAACTATTATCATGATATAGAGTATGACAATAGAAGCAATATGGGGAGAATATCCAGATATGCCGCCGGTAAGGATTACCATAATGTAATTGAAGAAAAAATTGAAAAACTTATTGCTCGTATAATTGAATATTATCCGGATTTTCAGTCAAAGTACTATGTAGATTCCGGTCCGGTAATGGATAAAGCGTGGGCTGTAAATGCAGGTTTGGGCTGGATGGGGAAAAACAGTAATATTATAAATGCACAGATCGGGAGTTGGTTCTTTATTGGGAACATAATAACTAACTATGCATTTGAATATGATGTACCTGTCAAAGATAAATGCGGAACTTGTACTGCCTGTATTGAGGCCTGCCCTACCAGTGCAATTATACAACCCTATGTTGTGGATTCAAACAAATGTATCTCATATCTTACAATTGAAAACAAAGGTGATATCTCTGATGATTTTAAGGGTAAATTTAATAATAGGATATTCGGCTGCGATATCTGCCAGGAGGTCTGTCCTTGGAATATCAAATTTGCAAAAGAGACTACGGAAGAGGCCTTTTCTGTTATTAATAAAGAAATTGACTTGGATAGTCTTGAATTTATTACCAGTGAAGAATTTAATCAGAAATACAAAAACTCACCCATAAAAAGAGCTAAGTTAAAGGGAATGATACGCAATGCAAATTTCCTGAAGTTGAAGTAAACAAAAAAAACTTAGTTGTTAAATTATTAAAAATTTGATACCTTTAGTTAGTAATTAAACCGGAAAAATACTATGAACAAGAATTTTCTAAAAAATTATATCAGTGATGATGAAATGCTGCGGATTTCCAACACAATTAAAGATTGTGAAAAGTATACATCCGGTGAAATTTGTATTAGTATTAAAAATGCCAAACCACTTTTCAGGCAGCGGAAAAGTATTGCACAGCTTGCACATAAGGAGTTTTATAAGCTCGGCCTGCAGAATACAAAAGAAAGTACTGCCGTTATGATTTTTATCATTCTTAAGAGCAGGGAGTTTTATATTTTAGCAGATAAAGGTATCCATAACAAAGTTGGTAATGAAACATGGCATGGCATAAAGGATAAGATGCAGCTGCATTTTACAGGCGGTAATTTTGCCGGCGGCTTAATTACCGGGATTAAGGAAATCGGCAGAGTATTGAAGGAACATTTTCCTCCGGGCGAGCTTAACGAAAATGAGCTCCCTGATTCAATAAATTACTAATCAAAGACAAGTAATTAGTTTCAACTATTAAAATTTTGGAACGAATTGCCCATTATCTATTGTTAATTGAACAGTGCTTTGACTCTCTCCCGTTTTAGATTTATCTTTAAAATGTAAAATATTTTTAGTTTGAGACTAAATGAATGCATATACAAGTATAGATTATTTTAATATTGAATCATTACTTTCGGAAGAAGAAATAATGATAAGGGATACTGTGCGGGATTTTGTTAGTAAAGAGATCATACCTGTAATTGAAAAATATAACCGCGAATCTAAATTTCCATTTGAGTTTATAAGCAAAATGGGTCAACTTGGCCTGTTTGGCGCCAATTTACCAGCCAAATATAACTGTGCTGAATTAAATAACGTTGCCTATGGTTTAATAATGCAGGAGCTTGAGAGGGGAGACAGCGGAATCAGAAGTTTTGCCTCAGTTCAGAGCGGCTTGGTTATGTATCCCATTTTCCAATTTGGTAGTGAAGAACAAAAAAATAATTGGCTTCCATTATTAGCTTCCGGTGAAAAGATAGGATGTTTTGGACTTACTGAACCCGATTACGGGTCCAATCCTGGTGGAATGAGTACCCGTGCCGAAAAATCTTCCGGTGGTTTCGTGTTAAATGGTGCTAAAATGTGGATTACTAACGGAACTATTGCTGATGTGGCAGTGGTATGGGCAAAATTAGATGGAATAGTTAGAGGATTTTTGGTAGAGAAAGGGACCCCCGGTTTTACTGCTCCCGAAATGAAAGGGAAGCATTCCCTTAGAGCTTCCGTGACTTCTGAATTGATTTTTGATAATGTTGAAATTCCCCAAGAAAATATTCTACCCGCGGCAACTGATCTAAAAAATGCTTTAATGTGCTTAAATCAGGCAAGATACGGTATTGCATGGGGTGTAATAGGTGCGGCAATGGCTTGTTATAATACAGCCCTTAACTATGCAAAATCAAGAGTACAATTCGATAAGCCCATAGCGTCTTTTCAAATAACTCAGGAAAAATTAGTGTTTATGCTTACTGAAATTACAAAAGCCCAGCTTCTTAATCTTCAGTTAGGCCGGTTAAAAGATAAAGGTGAATTAAAACATACTCAGGTCTCTTTAGCTAAAAGAAATAATTGTGAAATGGCTTTGAAAATAGCTCGTACTGCACGTGAGATTTTAGGTGCAAACGGAATTTTAGATGAATATCCGGTAATGAGGCATGCCGCAAATCTGGAAAGTGTTAAAACATACGAAGGCACTCATGAAATGCACACCCTTATTATTGGTGAAGATATAACCGGTTTTCCGGCTTTTAAATAGATTTTTATAAACAAATTAAAACTAAGATGAGTAATATTAAATTTATAGATGGTTTAACTTTTGATGATATATTATTAATTCCCGGTAAATCTACAGTACTTCCGCGTGAGGTTGAAGTTTCATCTTACTTAACTAATGAGATTAAGTTGAATGTTCCTTTTATTTCTGCTGCAATGGATACCGTTACAGAATCTGCAATGGCAATTGCTATGGCAAGAGAAGGAGGAATCGGTGTCCTTCATAAAAACATGTCAATTGAAGATCAATGTGTTGAAGTAGATAAAGTGAAAAGATCTGAAAGCGGTATGATCTTAGACCCTATTACTGTTTATCCTGAACAGACTATTGGTGATGCTTATTCTTTAATGAAAAAATTCAGCATCTCAGGCATTCCTGTTATTGATAGACAGCATAAACTTGTTGGTATTCTTACTAACAGGGATTTGAGGTTTGAGCCTAATAAGAATCTTTTAGTAAAAGATCTTATGACTAAAGAAAATCTTATTACAGCTCCGGTACATACTAATTTGGAAAAAGCCGAAAGGATTCTCCAAAACCATAAAGTTGAAAAACTTCCGGTAGTTGATAAAAATGGAATCCTAAAAGGTCTGATTACTTTTAAAGATATTCAGAAGAAACATAAACATCCGTTTGCCTGCAAAGATGAACACGGAAGGCTTAGAGTAGGAGCCGGGGTTGGAGTTACTTTTGATACTATGGAAAGAGTGGATGGATTGTTCAAAGCCGGAGCAGATGCTGTGGTTATAGACACGGCCCATGGACATTCAGCAGGTGTTATGAAAGTAATTAAAGAAGTCCGGAAAAAATATAAAAATGAGCAGATTATTGCCGGGAATATTGGTACTTATGAAGCAGCAATTGACCTTATGGCCTGCAAAGTTGATGCTGTTAAAGTTGGTATAGGCCCCGGTTCCATTTGTACTACAAGAATTATTGCCGGAGTTGGAGTTCCGCAGATTACGGCAATATCAGAAGTGGCCCGGGCACTTAAAGGCAGTACTGTTAAATTGATTGCTGACGGAGGCATTAAGCAAACGGGTGACGTGCCTAAAGCTATTGCCGCCGGTGCAGATACCATTATGATTGGCGGATTGTTTGCAGGTGTTGACGAGAGTCCGGGAGAAAAAATACTTTTTGAAGGCAGAAGCTTTAAATTGTACAGAGGTATGGGCTCGTTACCTGCAATGAAACAGGGCAGCAAGGATAGATATTTCCAGGACGCTGAAGATGATATTGCAAAACTGGTTCCTGAAGGTGTTGAAGGGCGTGTTCCATATAAAGGACCTTTGGCTGATACAATTTACCAGCTTATTGGCGGACTGAGAGCTTCAATGGGTTATTGCGGTGTGAAGGATATAGAAGAGTTAAAACAATATGGCAGGTTTGTAAAAATTACTGCTGCCGGACTAAAAGAAAGTCATCCGCATGATGTAATTATTACATCTGAATCACCTAATTACCAGTCCCGCAAATAATAATACAACTTTTTCTCTAAAGCCCGGGATATAATACTCCGGGCTTTTTTTTGATTATTACTTAACTCTAAAACTCTGCATTATGTCGATATAGATATATTTTGGTGAAATTTACTCAATTTTATTTTTCTTTAATGAAGGTCACTATTATTGCCCGTCATTTTAATTTATTTTTATGGAACTATTCTGTATTTTGCCTTGGTACAATATAAAAATAAGGTAAAATTCTTAAAAAATTCATTTAAAATGACAGAATTTCTAGTTAATTTTACACTTAAGAAAAAAGATTATATTCTAAGGATTTATGTTTTCTAAAGTTTTAAATATTTTTACCGCATTTATGATATTCGTTTATTTTGCCGCAGGCCTTTTTATTATATTTGCAGGTAAAATGTTAGCTGGCTATCCAACTTATATCAGAGTGTTATTTGGGATTACAATAATTTTGTATGCTCTTTACAGGTTGTATATTTTTATAATGAAAATTAGAAAAGCGAATAACTATGAAAAAGATTTCTAAATTACTTATTCTGGTTTTGGTTATTTACATCTTTTCCGGATGCGGAAAAAGCAATGATCCCAAGAAAGAAGAAGATACTCCGACTACGGGTACTATAACTATATCGGCTGATGAAACCTTAAGACCGCTTATTGAAGCTGAGCTTGTAGCTTTTCATGCTGATTATAAGTATGCGCAAGTTAATGTACGCTTTAAACCTGAAGCTGAAGTTATGGCAGATCTTCTTAATGATTCTTCAAAGATTGTTATCGTAGCAAGGAAACTGCTCCCTAATGAACAAAAAGTTTTAGAGCAACAATCCTTTAATCCAAGGACAACAAAAATGGCTTATGATGCCATTGCTCTTCTTGTGAACAAAAGTAACAAAGATACGGTCTATTCTTTGGATGAAATTAAACAAATGCTGACCGGTAAAATTAAAAAGTGGAAATCTTCAAAGGGAGATATCTCATTAGTCTTTGATAATAAAAATTCAAGTATTGCAAGAGGGTGTATTGATTTGTTACAAGGCCAGAGCATGGATAAATCTATGGTCTTTGGCATGAACAACAGTAAAGAAGTTTTAGACTACGTTGCTAAAAACAAGAATGCTCTTGGCTTTATTGGACTAAACTGGATTAGCGATGTAGATGATAAGAATAATCAGAATTTTTTAAAAACGGTTACAGTATTAAATATAAAAGGTCCTGACAGTTCTGTTGTTAGTGACCAATATTTCAAACCACACATGGCGTATTTGGCTTTAGGGTATTACCCGTTAAGGCGTGATATTTATATTATCAGCCGGGAAGCCAGAGCCGGACTTGGCTCAGGTGTGGCCGCATTTATTGCAGGTCCTAAAGGGCAGACAATAATTCAACGTGCCGGCCTTTTGCCCGCACAAACACAATTGAGAATTGTAGAATTAAAAAATAAAAAAATAGAAATAGAACGAGAGAAAAAATGATGTATTTCAAAAAATCTGTTTTAACAGCGATAGTACTTGCTATCATTTCTTCTTTTACTTTGATAAATGCTCAGAGTATTGAAGAATTACAGAAATTAATTAAAAATGAGCGCTATGCTGATGCTAAAACAATGGCATCTAATTGGTTAAAAAAGAAACCAAAAGAAGCTCCTGTTTACTATTACTTAGGTACTGCTTTATTGTATGAAGCTGCTGCCGATTCAGAGGTCTTTCAGGCAAATGTTGATTCTGCAAAATTAGTTTTTCAAGAAGGCATTAAAAGAGACGATGACCAGGGCCTTAACTATGTAGGTATGGGAAAAATTGCTCTTCTGAATAACGATGTAACTACAGCCGGTAAATATTTTGATGATGCTTACAAAAAAGATGAAAAAGATGTAGCAGTATTAACTGAACTTGGGAAGGCTTATGCTACTAACGTTCCTGCTTTTGGAGCTAAGGGTATTGAAGTACTTAAAGCTGCTGAACAAATTCTTGATAAAAAGAAAAAGAAAGATGAAAAAATTGATGTTTACATTGCTTTAGGAACAATATACAGACAACAAAATCAGGCAAGTGATGCAGTTGCTTATTTCCAAAAAGCTTTATTTATAAATGATAAACTTCAGAATGCATATATTGCCAGAGCTGAAATTTATGAAAAAGTAAACAAGACTGAAGCTGAAAATCTTTATAAAAAAGCTATTGAAGTAGATCCAAGCAACCCTGCTGCTTACAGACAGCTTGCTAATTTATATTATGATTATAAAGATTATGCTAATTCTGCCGAATATTGGATTAAGTATATTGACCATTCAGGCTCAACTACTTACAAACAGCAGAGATTGGCTTCTATATATTATAGAAACAAACAGTATGATAAAGCTATCAGTATTATAAACGAAGCTATCAAGAATGATCCCGAAAATACTATCTCTTTAAGATTATTGGGCAACTTATATCTTGAAATGGGTGATTCTGTTAATGCCGTAAAATCAGTAAGCACATTTGAAACTTATCTTGCAAAAAGCAAAAAAATAACTTCCGGTGACTATCAGAATTATGGCGGTGCTTTATTAAAAGCAGGCAGACCTATGGATGCTGCTGCTAACTATATTAAAGCATTTGATGCTGATACTAATAAATTTGATCTTCTGTCTGATGCCGCTGATATTTATAGAGCTAACAAAAAATTTAAAGACGTTGTTAAGACTTTGGAATATAAACGTGTTAAAAGTGCTTCTAACTTTTTAGCTAAAGATTATATCAATTTAGGTATTGCTCATTATGTTGATTCTACCTATGCTGAAGGGAAAGTAGTTCTTGAAAAATTTACTGCTGCCTATCCTACTTTAACTGATGGATGGTTCTGGCTTTCAAGAACATGCGCTGCATTGGATCCTGATCAGACTCAGGCTTTAGCACAACCTTATTATGAAAAAGTAGTAACTATGGTTTTAGCAGATTCATTAAATAAAGCGAATACTGTTAAAAACAAAAAACAATTAGTTGAAGCTTACGTTTATTTGGGCTTTGCACAATTAAATAAAAAGAATAACGATTTGGCAAAAGGATATTTTGAAAAGGTTTTAGCAATTGAACCTGAAAATCAGGCTGCAAAAGACGGATTAGCAAATCTTGAGCCTCAGAAACCGGGTAAAAAACCTGTTAAAAAAACTAAGTAAGCTATTACAAACAAAAAAAAGCTGTCCAAATTTGGACAGCTTTTTTTTGTTTGTAATAGCTTACTTAGTTTTTTTAACAGGTTTTTTACCCGGTTTCTGAG
>JAUZPC010000080.1 GCA_030706105.1 Bacteroidota bacterium
CGATATGGGAAAGAGAGGCTTTATACAGAAAATTAAAGCTCCCCAAGGATGTTATACTACCACTCAGCTATTCCAAGTATGCAGATTTGTTTGAACAGCTTGTTAATGATCTGAAAATTGAACCTGTATTAGCTTCTGTTGCTCTTATTCAGTTCCCTAAGAGGTTAAAAAAAGAAGGTCTGGATATTTCACTGTTGAATAATGAAGTAATCATTGAAATATTTAAACTTTATAAACAAAAGAAAATTGGCAAATCAGGCGTGTTAATTCAGTTGAGAAATTATTTAGAAAAAAATGGCGGTTTAACTTTTAATAACTTCCCTGATAGCCCTGAACTAAGTGAGATTGATAATCTGATATGTCAGGAAACAGAATTTTTTGAATCTATAAAAATTAAAATCCCCGAAAACATAAAAAAGCTTGTTATGTGTGAAGTAATGGATAAGCTGCAAGGCAGAATGGAAGGAAAAATAATTGAGGAAAGAATTGAAAGCCTAAGAAAGGAAGCAGTAAAATGAGTGATACATATAAAGGCTATAAGGGCGAAGCTCTGGATACATTAAAGAATTTTGACGCACCTGTTTGGAGTGATGTTGAAATTGTTGCAGACAACGGGAATTATAAGGGTATAATTCTTCCGCGAAGTGAAAATGCGGACTCTTTACACGTTGTAATAAAATTAAAATCAGGTTATAATATCGGCGTTGCCGCTTCTTCAATTAAAGCTATAAATACTTTCGGACATAAAGAAGCACATTATAAGATTCCGGAAAAAGAATTTCCTTATGACCCCAAGAAACCTAACGTTAAGCTGTTAGGAACAGGAGGAACAATTGCAAGCCGGCTGGATTACCGTACCGGGGCAGTAATACCGGCATTTTCTCCGGGAGAGCTCTACGGATCAGTACCTGAGTTGGCAGACATCTGCAACCTTGATACTGAGAAATTGTACGGAGTATTTAGCGAAAATATGGCTCCGGAGCAATGGATAGGCACAGCAGAAGCAATCGGACGCGAGATTAAAAAAGGTGTTCAGGGAATAGTTATTGGGCATGGAACTGATACGATGCATCATACTGCTGCCATATTATCATTTATGGTCCAGAATTCACCTGTACCTATTGTTATGGTAGGCTCTCAGAGGTCCAGCGACCGGCCTTCATCAGATGCGGCATTGAACTTAATGCACAGTGTTAAAACCGCTGCCGAAAGCGATATTGCCGAGACTATGGTCTGTATGTTTGGTCCTACTTCAGATGCTTACGGTTTGCTGCACAGAGGCACAAGAGTAAGAAAGATGCACTCAAGCTACCGCTCTACTTTCAGGACTATCGGAGACATCCCAATTGCTAAAGTAAGCAGAACTGAAATTACTCCTTTGCGTCAGGATTACAAGCGCAGACGCAGTGATACAGACGTAATAATAAATACTGCCTTTGATGAACGCGTAAGCATTGTTTATTATTATCCTAATATGAAAGCAGACATTATAGACAGCTTAATAGATAACGGGTATAAAGGTATTGTTATTGCAGGAACAGGCCTAGGACATGTAAACAAACCACTTTACCCTGCTCTTAAACGTGCACGAGAAAAAGGCGTTGCCGTTTATATGACCGTACAGACTCTATGGGGTTATGTACAGATGTATGTTTATGATACAGGACGTGACATGATGGATCTTGGTGTTGTGCCAATGGCTAACATGCTCCCTGAAGTTGCTTATGTAAAACTTGGCTGGGCTTTAGGACAGACTCACGACCTTGAGGAAGTTAGGAAAATTATGTATACTCCAATTGCAGGCGAAATAACGGAAAGAGAACCAAGTAACGGTTATTTGATTTTCCAGGGCGGCCTGCCTGAGGTTGAGGAATTCATTTCCAAATATAGGAAATAAACAACTATTTTTCTCCAAGGAAAGAGGATTGGACACAGAGTTTACCAGAGGATGCCCGGAGTTACACAGAGATTTCTCAGGGGTTCTCTCGTTCTCCTCTGGGGTTCTCAGGGTAAAATCTTTTAGGGGGATTGGACACAGAGTTTACCAGAGGATGCACGGAGTTACACAGAGATTTTTCCGGGGCTCTCTTGATCTTCTCTGGGGTTCTCGGGGTAAAATCTTTTAGGAGAATTGGACACAGAGTTTACCAGAGGATGCCCGGAGTTTCACAGAGATTTCTCAGGGGTTCTCTTGTCCTTCTCAGGGGTTCTCAGGGCAAAATCTTTTAGGAGGATTGGGACACAGAGTTTACCAGAGGATGCCAAGAGTTTCAATGAGATTTCTCCGGGGTTCTCTTGTTCTTCTCTGGGGTTCTCAGGGCAAAATCTTTTAGGTGGATTGGACACAGAGGACGCCCGGAGTTACACAGAGATTTCTTTTTTATGGAATGGGATTAAATAGCGATTTATTTATATGTCTCTTTATTCCGTCTTTTAGAACAGACACATTAAAATTTATAAGCAGACCGACTTTCTTTTCAGCAAGTTTTAGATAAGTAAGAATTTGAGCAGAATGTACCGGTAATAATACCTCAACAGATTTTAATTCTATTACCACTTCATTTTCAACAACAACATCCATTCTATAGCCATAATCGATATGTATGCCTTTATATACAACTGGCAATTGTTTCTGACGCTCAATAAAGAGTCCCTTGTTTTCCAATTCAAAACACAGACACTCTTCATAAGCAGATTCTAATAAACCGGGTCCAAGTATTTTATGGACATCTATTGCGCAACCAATTATTAGGTTAGTAATTTCATTTATATCCATTTTAGTTACAGAGTTTGTTGGGTTGCTAAGTTAAACATTGAGAGTATAAGTTTTAAAGCTTATACTCTCTTTTTTTTATAACTCATTCATAATTTTAGCACAAATACTGATAAATTTTTCATTATTCATCATCACTTCTGCAAATATCTGGCGCAAGATTTCTTTATCTATTTTATTAAAATCTTTTTCCAAAGGAGTTATGCAAACACCTCCGACATCCACAGATGCAGGACTAAGTAAAATATTATTATCACCTTCAGCAAAATAATGGGATGGTCTGTGCTTTTCCCTTGGGAACACAATCACTCTCCATCCGTTCTCATCAGAGTAATTAACCAGAATGTTCATCATAGTTTCAATATCAGAAGGGTTAACAATACTGATTATATCAAATACTTTTAATAACTTTTTGGTTAATTTGAACTCATCTTTGCTTTCAAGAGAAATAAATTTTCTAAGTCCGTCATTTACGGAAAAGATTTCGATATTTTCAGATGAAATTAAATTGTTACCGTGTTCAGATTTTAAGTTTTCATACTCATTATCAATCGGCATAAAGTCTTTATTACCAGCCTGAAAATGAAGATGATCAGGCGCAGAGGCTCCGCACTTTGGGCCGTTGTAGAATACGGTATAATACAGACCTAAATCTTTAGCCAAAGAAAGCAAACTATTTATGCTGCCCACTATTCTTTGAGGTGTATGCTGCAATTTAGGAATAGTGAAATGCTCTTTAAAAATAGGAAAAGGGTTGCTTAGAATTACAAAATCATTTTTATAATAAATACCTTTTTGCTCATCGGGTAAATTTTGCGGACATAAAAAGCACTTACGTTCCTTAATAGAAGCCGGATCCACTTTTGCAGAGCTGCTTGTCAAGCGTCCATTATTAAACTGAACTTTTATAGTAAATCCGTCAAACTCAAAAGTCTTTACCTTTACAGAGTCCAATAAACTATAACCCTCAGCAAGCTGCGGCCAGGTTAATTTTTGTTCATTTAACAATTTTTTAGTTTCTACAGCAATATTATCCGAAACAGAATAAAAACTATTTTCCATTAACCTGCTTCTCTCCATTTAAAGAAATACGTGCATAAATTTCCATAGTTCTGATTCTATCTTTATAGACATTGTTATAATTCTGCTTTTCAATTGATAAAGCGGAATCGGTATTACCCTCCCAGCGTCTACAAACATAAACAGGCTCATATAATCTGCCGATTTGATAAGCTCTGGATATTTCCAGTCCGACAGCATAATCTTCGCCGTAGCTTACATTAGGTATTTTTATTTCTCTTAACAGCGGAGTATAAAACGCGCGAGGAGCTCCCAAACCGTTTATACGTAAAGCATTATTACGTCCGTTTTCCGGAGTCCATTCTTTATGATCTATAATTCCAGGGGGAATATCATTCAATTGGAAGTCAGTTAGTTTATAAGTACCGACTACCATAGCACATTTTTCTTTTCTAAACACATCTATTATTTTCTGCAATGAATTTTCATCCAAATAAATATCATCGCTATCTAACTGAGAAGCAAATTTACCGCATTTAGGGTGATGCACGGCTTCATTCCAGCATCCGCCAATTCCAAGATCTTTTCTCTTAGGAATTATATGGATTAATCTTTTATCCTTCTTAGCACGTTCTTTTAATAGCTCTGTTGTGCCGTCAGTTGAATAATTATCTACAACTATAAGGTTAAATTTGAAATCTGCTTTTTGAGATAAAATTGAGTCAACAGCATCTCCGATAGTTTTAGCTCTGTTCTTTACAGGAATAATTACTGATGCTTCAAACTCAAAACTGCCTTTTTCCAATTTAATGGATTTAAATTTAGGCTTTAGATAAGCGCCAACATTCTTTAAGTGCTTTGTTGCAGCTTTTTCCATTTCGATTTGGAGATCCCTGTTTTTGGGATTTACATAATCAAATAATTTTTCTCCTGATTTACGTACATCAGTTTCAATAGTAGAATATAAGAATTCAAGAATTCTTATGAAATTATTCTTTTCACTTACTGCTAATCTAAGGGCATACAAGCCGGCAAATTTATAGGCCGAATCTATTTTCTTTAATGCCTTAGCTAATTTACCAGCACCAAATAACAGGATTGGCCCAAAGTTAAAATCGTCTCTTACACTTCCGAACTGGTAGTCAGTAACAGGGTGAGCAGTTCTCTCTGTGCCTTTAATTTCGTAATAATCAGAATAGACAATACCTGCTTCAGTATTCTTGGCAACATTAAGCAGTCTTTCCAATCCGAATTGACCAAATTCAATAAGAGTATCGTTAGTTAGCAACAGTGCAAATTCATCTTTTGCTTTTTCAGCAATAATCTGCATAGTCTTAGAGCCAAAAGGGGTTTCAGTTTTGATAATCTGTGCCCCATCAATTTTGGGCGCGTCAGATTGAGTTAAAAGAAATATTTTTTTAACAAGACCGGTATCTAAAAGATTATCCACGGTCTTTTTTGTAAAACTATTTCCGCCATAAGGCAGAAAAGCTACAATTTGCTTTGACATTTTGTCCTCGAATTTTATAAAATTTATGGTACAAAATTAAGGATTAAAGGTGAGTATAAAAAGAGAATTAGCAGTTTACAAATAAAATAAATAAAAAAAAGCTCTGCCTCACAATACGAGGCCAGAGCTTTTTAGTCAAAAATATCTAATATTTTTTACTTTATGGACAATTTTTGTTCAGCAAGTAATTTATCGCCGCCTTCATTGGTAACCATAAAAGAATAATCTCCTGAAGGTAAGTTTTTTATTGCTGTCTGTACATTTAACAAACATACACAATCCGGTCTTGACGAATTTGTATTCATAACTTTTATTTTTACTACTTTATCCTGTTTGTCAATTTTGAAAGCTAATTTTGCATCACAATATGTCCTTACATCCATATTGGCAAGAATAACTCCACTTTGATTATTTAAAGTGAAATTATTTACCGTTTCTCCGTAAAATTTATTCTGGGCATCAAGTTTCAACTGCTCTTTGCATGGTTCTTGGTTTATCATTGAAATTTCAGCCACTTTTGATGAACAAGCTGTAAACAAAAGTCCAAAAGTAAATAGTACAATTATATAGCGCATTTGATCTCCATTATTTGATAATTATAATATATAAAAATATATAATTTTTAAGTAATTGCAAAACAATCAGCTAACAGAATATAATATATAATTTAAAATGAATAAGCCGGTTAACTAAATGACATAATTAACCGGCTTATATATAATTGCAGTAGTTAGAACCTGACAGAAAAATTAACAGTAGGCACAAATTCAGTTTTATATGCAGTTTGAGTTTGGTTTACCCTAAATTTCATAGAAATATCTTTATTATAAACATTTGCACTCCATACCGCATCCAAGATACTTAGAACGTGATTAACGTAAATTACAATAACGGCCTTGGCTGCAACATTATAGGCATTGTTAGCATCATTGCGCATACCTTCATAATGATTGTTATGAGGGCTTCTGTCTGCAAGCGGATTCCCTATGGTAAAATCATCCCACCCGGCTGCAAACTGGAAATATTTTCCTATCATTTCATAATACTGCTGTTCACCATATCTTTCCAAATGATGTGAGCCTGTTTCGTATTGATTAAGGACACTCCAGTTTACTTTTTCCCAGGGACTTCTGCTATCATTTACATCTCCGATAAAAACATGAGCAGAATCAGGGATATTCAAGGACTGAGCATATTTAACGACGCTCCAATTTTTATCAGCATATTTATTAAACTCAGTGGTCCGGTCATTACCAAGTTTATCGTTCTTTAAGCCAATATAAATAAATGCTGCTTCAACGGCCAGAAATATTCCGCCTTTAAGGTACTGTCCAGAATAAATTTCTCCGGCACCCGGAAGAATTGCAGAAAACAGACCCGCCAGGAAAGGAGATTTTTTTTCAGCCATACCCAAAGGAGCCTGCTTGATCATATTATCATTATAATTTTCCAGCACTATCTTAGAATCGGTATCCAAATTTCCTGTCAATTTAACATTATTTTCCTGTGCCTTAATCGAGAATAAAGCAGGGAGCAGAATAATGCAAGTAATTATAAAATTTTTCATTGTTAACTCAAGTTTATTACGTTAAATATTAATAATCGAACCCGAATAAAACCCCACCGTAGAATCTCCATTCTTTGCCATATTTAATAGTATTGCCTCTTACAATGCGCTCTACAGAATCCAGTCCGTATGAGGCATTAAAGAATATGCTTGTAGGAAATATGTAATAAGAGATCATCTGCAGTCTTAATTCAGTGCCTAAACCTTTTTTAATTTCGTCAAAATACCTATTGTTACCGTTCCAGGCGTTACCGGCATCACCATATACAGACATAAATATCTTATCAATATAAAGGTGGCCTAAACGATAATCTATGTTTTGGAATAGTGGAAATCTATAAGTTAAATTTAGCCAGCTTACTCTATTCCCGCTGATAGCATAAAATGGATATGCTTTCATACCAATTAAACCGCCAAGATAAAAATCAAAAAAGTCCGGCATGGTTTCTTTATTGATAATAGCCCCGGCTCTAATTTTTGCTGTTAATGAGTGATCACCGAACAAACCGATACCAGTTTGTAAATTTATTTCGAGTCTGTGAAAATTAAAATGATTATATAACGGTTTAAGTACGCCATCCTCAACAGTATAATTCCCCTGATTGTTAAATTTATTAAGCTCATAATTATATTGCAGCTCAGCTTTAACGCCAAGAGGATTTATATCCTCATTCCTTCCCGGTACCATTGCGTCTAAAGTATATTTAACCTGAAAGTTGCTCCCTATCAGATACGTATCGCTGGAGGTAGGATACAAAGTCCTATTTTCATCCGGCAGTGTAAACGAACCAATAGAAGCAGAATAACGGCTGAATATATATCTAAACTCTATGTTCTGGGCTCTTGAAAATATTCTATGCTTTGCAGCCAAGTCAACTTCAAACAGGTTATAAGTAACATCAGTAGGGATTGTGTACTCAGGTCTTGGAGGATTATAAGTTGAGTCGACATTAAACAAAATATCCGAAGTCGCTTTTCTGCTAATACTGTATAACTCCAAAGTTAATTCAGGTTTAATGCCTAAATCAAATAAAAGGGGTAATTTATTTCTATAATTAAAACTAAAGAAAAGATCTCTTTCAAGTCTGGCATTTAATGATCCGCCTGCAAAAATATCATATCTGTTAAGCATATCGCTTGAAGAGACATAGACACCCGGTTTAAGTTTTTCCAAGAATTTATTTGATGTGTTGTAATTATCATACCGTATAAAAGGATAAAAAGTTAAAGAAGAAAAAGCACCTTTGTAAGGCTCAATCTTATAATCTTTTTTCATATAGTCGTTAAATTTCTTCAACCCGTCAATGTTAAATTTCCCGATATCGCCATTTGGTTTATCTTCACCCATAGGAGGATTATCTGTTTTAACATACGCCATCTTCGGATCAACCTTAACCTGTTCTGTAGTAGGCAGATAAAATATTTTGTAACCGCTAGATGTATATCCCGAATAAGAAACATTTCCTTCATTATCAACAACAGGCATAAACGCGCCGCCTAAGACATTAGTAAGCTGTTTTTTCTCTTTGGTTTTTAGATCCATCGAATAAATATTATAGATACCTGTTTCATCAGATGCATAAATCAAATTTCCTTTTGCATCGAAAACAGGATTACGTGCATCAAAGTCACCAGTAACTAAATACTCATAATTATATTGATAAATTCCGGATATGGCAACGCTTCTATTGTGATGATAAGAGACATCAAAAACAACCGAAGAATCATTAGGAGCAAATTTTGGATTATAGGCCTGCTCACCATTTAGGAAACCAGTTATCGCTTTATTGTTCTTACCGTCAATATCCACTACGCCAACATTAGTAGTCCCATCTTTCTGGAATAAATAAGTAATCAGTTTCCCATTATTTGAAACAGACGGCTGGTTAGCTCTTAAATTAAAAGTAAGTCGTTTCTCCTCTTTTTTGTCAACATCATACACATACAAATCATGAACATTGTACCAATTTTTATTATCATCAGATATTTTTGCATATACTATTTTATTTGTACCCGGAATAAAAGCATATGTTGATCTAACATTTTCGATCAGTAAAGTTTCTTTATTTGTTTTTAAATCTCTCTCATATAAGCATGAAGGAGAAAAATAATCCGACCCTTTATTTGAGATAAAATATATTTTTGCTTTATCTTTTGAAAACATTGGATAAAAATTGCCAAAACCTTCTCCTGTAACCAAGGAGCCTTCAACTTTATTTGCTGAAATTGAAGCGGCTTTTTTCTTATATTCAGCCATGGTAAAAGATTTCCATTCAGAATATATTTGGTCACCATCTTTTCCTAAGACATCTTTGAAGGCGGCATCCATAGTCCAGTTTTTCCATTTACCTAAAGCTCTGCAAATTTCCCTTAGTTTGTCTTCACCGTACTTTTGTGCAATAAACTTAGTTAAAGCAAAGCCTGCGTTGTAAACAGATTCATTACCTAAGCTTGTTTTTCCAAAAACACCCATCTCATTCCATGAGAGCATTTTATTGTCTAAAGCATAAGAACGAAGAATCATATCCCTGTGAGAATCCCATCTTTCATAATCCAGTTCTTTTCTCATATACTGGGCAGTACCTTCAGCAAACCACGAAGGGACATTGATGGTAGCAATAGGATAGCTGGCAACGATATTTGGAAACCCGTAAAGGATATCCGGCCTTCTTTCATCTTCATAGCTCATAACCTGAAGAAAAGCAGCGGGGAGAGTTCTGGTTGCTTTCATGGAAGATTGTATTTGCACCATATGCGTAAACTCATGAGAGATTACATTCCTCAACCAATTGTGAGTACCCCTCAGATCAAAATCTAAAGCGGATGTCCATATTTCAATTTTATTATCAAA
>JAUZPC010000081.1 GCA_030706105.1 Bacteroidota bacterium
AATTTTTGGGTGGGGACATCAGATGGGTATTTGAATAAATTTGACAGAGCTAAGGATAATTTTGTTAGAATAAATATTGCGGGGCTTATTCAGGCTCCGACTATCGCAGAAGAAAATTATTATGATTATCCAATCGTCTTCTCAAGGAATACTGTCGGTGCCATTACATTTATAACGGAAGATAATTATGGGAATCTGTGGCTGGGAACCTGGGGCAGAGGAGTTATTATTTATAACCAGGCTACAAAAAAAGTTACTGCCTACCAGCATCAAATAAATACTAATGGTGGGCTTAGCTACAACAGAGTAAGCAGAATTCTTATTGACGGCTCAACTGTTTGGATAGCTACACTTGGCGGAGGTTTAAATAGAATTGTCAATTATAAGGGGAATTGTAGTAATTTGCATTTTGAGCATTTCCTTCCTATAAGTGATAAATCTTTTTCTATCACAGGGAAAAGGGTGATGGCTTTATACAAGGATAGGGCCGGGAATATATGGGCGGGATGCTATGATGGCGGGCTAAATAGAATTAATAAAAACAATAAAGACTTTTCACTGGATAAAGTGAAATTTCTTAACTTGAAAAACGGGTATTTTAATTCTATAAATGGTAAAAGTATTATGTCTATTCTGGAAGATAACGAGGGGTATATTTGGGCGGGAACTTTTGGCAGCGGACTCTATAGGGTAGATCCTAATTCCGGAGCGGCTGTAAACTTTAAAAGTATTCCCGGTGATAGTAAAACCCTTGCAGATAATGACATCCTTTCTTTATATCAGGATAGAGGGAATATTATTTGGGCAGGGACCCATCTGGGCGAAGGTCTTAATAAAATTCAAAGGAAAAAGAATAAGTTTTATTTATTAAAAGACATTCTGCCTTTTAGCAAACAACCGGTTGATGATGTTGTGTGGGCAGTGTTTGATGACGGGGAGGGCAAAATCTATGTAGGGACTTATCGTAGCGGGATTCAAATTTATGATGAAAAGAAAAAGACTCTTAGTAGTATAAAAGCAGGCTCAGGTCAAAGGAATCTTTCTGATAACCATATAAGATCGTTTGCAAAGGATAATTATGGAAATTTATGGGTGGGTACATATAATGGCGGTCTGAACAAAATTAATCTAAAGACCGGTATCATAGATAAATATCTCCATAATCCTTTAGATAAAAACAGCATTGGCGGGAATCAAATATTATCAATCTATATCGATAAAAAGAACACAGTCTGGATAGCAAGTTTTGGGGGAGGGCTTAACTCTTTTTCACTTAATAACTCAGACAGGAAAATTGTTTTTAAAAAATATTTGAATAACCCTTCTGATCAGAAATCCTTAAGTGATAACAGGGTCTATTCCATTCTGGAAGCTAAGGACGGGACCTTCTGGGTCGGTACATTTGGAGGGGGACTAAACAGGCTGAATAAGGACGGGACCTTTAGCAGATTCAGCAATAATCCATCAAATTCAAGAAGTTTAGGCAGCGATAAGGTTATCTCTATTTTTGAAGATTCCAAAAATAATTTATGGGTTGGAACATATGGTGGAGGCCTTAATAGACTGGACAAAAACACCGGTAGCTTTTATAGATATTCCCCCAGTAATCTTTTAGAGAGTGATGTAATATATGGCATACTGGAAGATGAGAAGAGAAATATATGGGTCAGTACAAACAACGGTATATATAAGCTAAATATAATCACTAATACTGTTTTGCACTTTGACATAAAAGATGGTTTACTAAGCAGAGAATTCAGTGGTGGTGCATATTTTAAATCAATAAGCGGCCGGATGTATTTTGGCGGTATTAAAGGAGTTAATTATTTTTCTCCCAATGAGATTGTAATAAATACGCATATCCCGCAGATAGTTATTTCGTCAATTAAAGTATTTGGGAAACCTGTACAGGGTGAGAAAGATATTATAACGTTGAATTATAATGAGAATTATCTAAATATTGAATTTGCCGCACTGGACTATTCAAATCCCAATGACAACCGGTATATGTATAAATTGGAAGGACTTGATAACAACTGGCAGACATCACCCGCTTCTATTAGGACCGCTATATATACAAATCTTTCTCCCGGAGAATATGTTTTTAGAGTTATCGGTTCCAATAACGATGAGGTCTGGAACAAGAATGGAATTTCAATCAAGATTATTATCCTTACTCCTTTTTATCAAAAATGGTGGTTTATTCTTACTGTTTTTTTGCTATTGTCAGGACTGGCTGGTTCTGCTTATACCATAAGAGTTAAGAATATGCTTGCCATAGAGAAACTAAAAGCTAAGTTGTCAGCCGATCTTCATGATAGCATTGGTTCGGGTTTAACAGAAATATCAATATTAAGTGAACTGACTGCTGCGCAGGTAAATAATAGCTCTTATGATGCTTCGGGTAATTTAAATACTATCAGCGAAAAGGCAAGGTATTTAATTGATAATATGAGTGATATTGTCTGGGTGGTTAATCCAAAGCGCGATTCTCTTAATGACCTCATTTTAAGATTAAAAGATTATTATGCTGATTTGCTATCCGCTATGAACATTTCCTTTAAAACAAATTATTCTGAAGATATTGAAGAATTTAAATTGTCAATGGAGTATAAGCAAAACCTCTACCTGCTATTAAAGGAAGCAATTAATAATGCAATTAAACACAGTGAATGTAAAAGAATTACGCTTGATGTCTTAAACGATGGTAAATATCTGGAAATACTATTGTCTGATGATGGAAAGGGCTATGATACTAAGGAATTATCATTAGGTAATGGATTGATAAATATAGAGAAAAGAGCCAAAATAATTGGAGCCCAGGTTGTGATTTCATCTGAAATGGGGAAAGGGACAAAGATACTATTTAAAGGCCGCATTGGTAATGTTTCTAAGTTTAAAGCTTTACTTAAAAAGCCATAAAAACTACTGAAATCATAAAGTTATATGAATAAATTTAGTACTTTGCAAATGCGGGAATTATAAATATTTTTATAATTAAAGAAATTAAAATATACAAAATGATAAATACTATAATAGTTGAAGATAATAATACTATAAGAGACGGATTAGCTGCGCTTATTAATGGGACCCCCGGTTATTCTTGCATTGGCTCGTATTCAAATTGCGAAAAATTTCTGGAATATTTAGATGAAAAAAATGTTGATGTCGTTTTGATGGATATTGGCTTACCGGGTATGAATGGTATTGAGGGTGTTAAACTGGCAAAGCAAATAAACCCCGACCTAAATATATTAATGCTTACGGTGTATGAAGAAAGTGAAACTGTATTTGAAGCATTATGCGCCGGTGCATGCGGGTATTTAGTAAAGAAAACACCTCCTGCAAGATTGATTGAGGCTATAAAAGAGATATATGAGGGCGGAGCCCCCATGAGCAGTAGAATTGCAAGAAAGGTAATAACAACATTTAGGCAATTCGGTCCGTCAACTCCAGAATATCCACAATACGATTTAACACATAGGGAAAAAGAAGTTTTAAATTCATTGGGGGAAGGAAATAATTATCAGCAGATAGCTGATGCCTTATTTATCAGTGTAGATACTGTAAGGCACCATATAAGGAATATATACAAAAAACTGCATGTACATTCTCAATCCGAAGCCGTTGCAAAAGCAATCCGGAAGGGATTGATATAACAGTTTAGATTAGCTCATTCATCAATTTTTACTTCCAGGGAAATTATGCTATAACCCTTTATTGATTCATAGGCAGCATAAGTAACACCGGTTAAAACAGCCAGCATCCCTAATAAAAAGACAACAGCAATTGTACCTTCTAAATTTTCTTTTGAAAAGAATTCTATCCCAATTGTCAGGGAGGTCAGCACAAATAGAGCAACTGCTATTGTATAGCAGACTACGGCATTTCTTACCAGCCGGGATCTAAAGACTAATTGTTTTAACTGAATATTTATACTTCCCAATCTCACATTCTCATCATAACTAAACTCACGGACACCGGCTTTTGAAAATAATCTTCTTCTTTCTTCATTAAGCAGGCGAACCCGGTTAACAACAATAGAATACTTGTTGTTCATACCAAGAATCAGCAAGCCGCATGCGGAAATCATTATTCCCGGGGCAAGCATTGCTTGTATAACATTTACTATAGTAATCTGATCCATAATCCTATCAATATTTATTCAAAAATAAAAAATAAATTTACCAAATCACAGCAGGCTTATCAAAGTAAAAATAATAACAATAGAGAATAAAAAAACCCCTCAGAAGAGAGGGGCTTTTTATAAAAATTAGGGAACTAAAAATCTGCGCCGAGCGAAAAGTAATATTTTGGTACGGAAAATCCTCTTAAATCATAAGACCAGGCAACATCAAACCTAACTAAGAAGTAAAGGAAAAATACTCTTGCGCCTACGCCGGTACCCATAAGCATATCTTTTGAGACTATTTTGCCATCGCTATTTTTTCCAAAAAGCTGCAAGCTTTTATCTCTGGTCCAGGCAGTCCCCATATCAAGAAAGACATTCCCCAAAATATTACTGAAAAACAGTGGCAGTCCGCCAGTAACTAAATACCTAATAAACGGGAATCTAAGTTCCATGTTCATCAAAGTATAACGCGTTCCAATTTTCTGGGCATAGTCATATCCTCTTAGAGGCAATGCAGCAGTAAGGAATGCAAAATCGGAAGCAGTGGTCAGGGGTATATCAACAGTGGCAAATTTTCTGTTTATCCAATTTTCAATTCCGCCAATATAAAACCTTTGAGGATTTTTACCATTTGAAACACCGCCTGCAATCCTAAAAGCAAATGAGTAATCATAAAAGAACCTAAAATAAGTACGATAATCGCCTAATAACGAATAAAAAGCGAAATCCTTACCCGTAAAGCCGGGATTACCCATTACGTCAAATCTATATCTTGTCCCTTCAATTGGTGCCGTATATCCCCATAGTATATTATCATGAATGAAGCTGACAGTTGGGATAACATAATGAACTTTTTCACTTGGTACACTTGAATCACTTAGGTCATCTTTAGATACGTTCAAATAACTGATACCCGCATCAAATCTGTAGAATTTATTTAAAGGATAACTCATAGAGAAAACAGCACCATAATTTCTGAATCTGAATAAGTCATCATTATAGCCAACAGAGAGGTAAACAAAACGGGCTGTGTGGAACCCTTCAATCCCATAATCAATTCGGTTAGGCAGATAATAGTAGGCAAGCCCGTAATCACTGTTTTTTAAATCTATTTGAAGACTGGTTACTCCTATTAACCTATGGTTCCCAAGCATATCACTAAAAGAAAGGACGGTTGTCCCTTCCAAGCCATATAGGGAAGAGTAGCCTGCATTGGCATAGACAATATCAGGTGAAAAAGTGACTTTATATTTATGTACAACGAAATCACCTTTCTTGTCTAAGTTATCAGAGAGTTTAAATTTAGTAGTGTCTTCTTTTATTTCTTTAAAAAATTTATTATTCTCAGAACCAAAAATATAGTTGGATAGATTAAGCTGAACTGAATCACCGTAAACTTTTGAAGTGTCAACTACAGTCCCGGTGTATATCTGGAAATTATTTGCTAATTTGCTTGTGTCAACAGCCGTCATTGTAGGTATATTGACTGGTACAACCGTATTCTGTTTTTTAAGCTGATTTACATATAAAGTATTGGAAAGAGAATTAGTATCCAGTTTTACATCAAATGGATTGTTCAACACAAAGATATCAAAAGCGGACTCATGCATAGAAGTAAAAGCCATTTTCTTACTATCTTTAGATAAAGAGAGCTGAAATAATCCGCTGAGCGAGTTTGTAATCGGAATTACTGTTGAATCACCTTTGCTTTCCAGACTTTTCCTATAAATATTATTTATACCGTTTGCATCGCTTATAAATAATAACTGCTTACCGTCATAAGATACAACCGGACAAGTCTTCTCACTCCCGGGTAAATTTGTAACCCTGTTAATTTTACGAGTGTTAATGTCAATATTATATATATCGGTCTGGGAATAGTCAGTTTTATAAATTTTAAATGAATCAGCAGGTGCAGACAAGACGTCCATTCTATCTGAAACAAAATAAATCAATTTACTGTCTGCTGACCAAGCCGGATCAGAATCGGTAAATATATCATTGGTAAGATTTGTAATCGTCTTTGATTCAAAATTATAAATATAAACATCTGACTGGGATGCGTCATGTCCAATAAATGCTAAGTATTTGCCATCGGGAGACCATGAAACGCTTTTTATCCCATCCATCTTGAGAGGTAGAACTTCATTGTCTTCGCTTTCAACATCAATTATATAGATAACATCATAGCCGCTGCTTTTAGCAGAAAGTACAATTTTTTTGCCGTCAGGAGACCATGAGATACCCGGAGTAATAATATTTAATTCTTCAAAATCACTCGACCTGCTGCCCTTAACCAAACGCTTAATTATCTTCCCATCCAGCGCACTCATTAAATAAAGATCAAAGAAAAAGTTTCTGTTAGTTAAGAAAGCAATTTTATCACCTTGAGGTGAAATTGCGGGGCTTGTATTATAGAACCCTCCGTCTTTTTTATGATCAGTTAATTTTTTTGAAAAATCTTCAGGCTCTTTCCTAATTGCCACATCAGGCCAGTATTTTTGCTTTATGTCTTTTTTCCACTTGGCGTTAAGTTCCTCAACGGTAAGCCCGATTGATTCTTTAAAACCTAATTCAAAATTGCCGGATCCTTTTATTTTGTTTACCAGCTCGCTTATTTTTTCTTTACCATATTTAGTAGCTATATAATAGAAAACAGACTGACCGCCTCTATAAGCGAAATAACCATCAAGCCTGTTAATATCCGGTAAATATTCACTAATTGCAGCATCTCTGATGTACATATCTGTTTTAATATCCCAGCCGAGAGACTGGTATTCTGCCATTCCTTCATTAAACCACAAAGGGAGATTCAACTGAATATTATTTGAGATAATGTTTTGAGCTGTCCCTCCAAAGAAAAGGTCGTTCATTACAGCATGCGTCAATTCATGGTGGATTAAATGTCTGAATTCCTTGTAAGAGCCCATAAATTGAATAACAACACGATTCTTAAATAACTCAGTAAATCCCTCAATCCCTTCCGTCAGGTATTCATCCGTAACGTTTGTTTCCTGAAAGTCGTTTGTGGAGTTATATACTAAAATGCTGATACGGTTATTAATTTTATATTTAAAGCTGTTTTGTATGGAAACTAAAGCTGCTTCGGCAGCATTTGCCGTAAACTCAGCAAGATGAGAACCCTGCTGAGAAAAATAAATATCAAAATGTGCTGTTTGTATATAATACCAAGTGAAATCCTTATACTGAACTTTATTCTGTCCAAATTGTGCCAACACACTAATATTTATCAAACATAAAAAAGAAAACAAAAAAAATAATTTTTTCATATTCACACCTGCTTAGTCAATAATAATGAAATCCAGCTCAGACCTTTCCTGGTCTACTCTGATCAATTTTACGGAAATTCTGTCTCCTAATCTATACTGTTTTTTCGTACGTCGTCCTGTCAGTGCATATTTCTTAATATCATAAATGTAATAATCATCATCTAAATCTCGCATTTTAACTAATCCTTCCGCAAGGATATCTGTAATCTTAACGAATAATCCGAAAGCCGCAACACCAGAAATAATAGCCTTAAACTCTTCGCCTTTAAATTCTTTTAAGTACTCAACCTGCTTCTGCTTAACCGAAAGTCTTTCGGCATCCACTGCAGATCTTTCCGTAACGGAAAGGTGATCAGACATATCTTCTAAATCTTTATATGTATATAGGGCTTTTCTCTTTTTCCCTGAATAATGATCCAGCATTCTGTGTACAAGCAAATCAGAGTACCTTCTTATTGGGGAAGTGAAATGAGTATAATATTTAAAACCGAGCCCGTAGTGCCCAATATTGTCAGCAGAATAAACTGCCTTTGACATAGACCTGATGGCAAGCTCGTTAATAACGGCTTCCTCTTCACTTCCTTTTATTTCGTCCATCAGTTTTTGCCATAGGTTAATCTTGGATTTAACTGACGGGGTAAAACTATAGCCTAAAGATTTAACAAATTTTGAAAACTCTGCTAACTTTTCTGTATCAGGCAAATCATGTATCCTGTAAATAAAAGGTTTAGCTTCACCGGCAGAAGGTACTGCAATGTGTTTAGCTACAATCTTGTTAGCGAGCAGCATATACTCCTCAACAAGCATATTGCTGTCCTTGATTTCTTTTTTAATTACATGTATCGGCTTACCCGTTTCATCAAGATCAAATTTTACTTCAGTTGTATAAAAATCTATACTTCCTTCTGTAATTCTTTTTTTGCGCAGTGTTTTTGCAATCTTATTTAACAGAACCAGTTCATTAGTAAAATCGCCATTTCCGTTTTCAATAATGCTCTGAGCTTCCTCATAAGTAAATCTTCTTTTACTATTAATAATTGATTTACCTATCTTATAATTTTCAACCTTACCACGTTTGGTAAGTTCCATAATTACCGAATATGTTAATCGATCTTGATTTGGAACAAGAGAACATATGCCATTTGATAATACTTCAGGAAGCATGGGTATCACTTTGCCAACAAGATATACACTGTTACCGCGTGTTAATGCTTCTTTATCTAAATTTGTACCTCTTTGCACATAATGGCTTACATCAGCAATATGAACTCCAATTGTAAAATTGCCGTTCGCAAGTTCTTCAATTGAAAGAGCATCATCAAAGTCCTTAGCATCTTCGGGATCAATAGTAAAAACATTCTTATTTCTGAAATCTATTCTTTTTTTTATTTCTTCTAAAGGTATTTCAGAAGTTAGTATTTCTGCCTCCCTTAAAACCTGATCCGGAAACTGTTCCTTTAAGTTGAATTCCTTAGCGAGGATAGCAGAACGGACATCAGTAGTACTTCCTTTCCCAAAGACCTCCAGAATATCTCCTTGAGGGACTTGCTTGGGGTTATCCCATATAATATTACCGACCACTACTTTATCACCGACTTTTGCATCACGCAATTCACCTTTTATAAGTATATCTCTGTCGGCAAACTGTTCGTCCGGTTCAACAAAATAGAAATCATTTACTTTTATCAGAGTACCTGCAATTTCGCTTCTTTTTCTTTTAACTATACCAACAATCTGCCCTTCAAGGTTTTTCCCTTTTTGCTTTGCAAACAAAGATACTTCTACTGTGTCTCCGTCAAATGCGGTGGCAAGATGCCGTTCGGCAATAAAAATGTCATTCATTTTTTTATCTTTAACGGTAATAAAACCGTAACCACCTTGAGTTATGCTTAATTTACCAACAAGTTTATTGGTTGTAATGGGGGAACTGAGTTTATATCGTTTGCCTGTCTTACTTAAAAATCCCTCTTCAGAAAGTTTATGTATAGCAGCTTTAACAGAGCTGTATTCATAATCTTCAAAAAGGTTTAACTTTACGGCAACATCTTTACTCCGAAAAGAAGATGAAGGGTATTTTTTAAATAATGCTATTATTTCTTTTTTCATTTTATCCTAAAATTCAAATTTATATTTTAAACCAAACTCATTTATCATTTCGTTAGAGATACCGGTTTCGTTAAAAGATTCTTTTCTCTCAATTCTGATTAAGAGCTCTTCAACAATTGGGTATTCAATTTTTATGTTAGCCTGGCTTATGTCCTGAAAGACCTGGGTTGATCCGCC
>JAUZPC010000082.1 GCA_030706105.1 Bacteroidota bacterium
AGTTGCTCAACTGGTAAATGAATACAAAGAGCCGGGATATTATAAATACGGATTCACAAATAATAATTCAAGGATGCTAAGTTCAGGTGTTTATTTTTACGTCTTAAAGTCAGAAAGTTCTGTGGTAACGAAGAAGATGATGCTCTTAAAATAATTAACAATTGACAATGAACAATTAACAATTAACAATTAAGAGCATAGCATTGTTATGCCGGGTCCAACATTGGACAAGGCATCTCAAAGCATCTGATGCACAATAGCATAAAGAGACGTAATTATTATTCAAGACGAACAGATTCCTCTCCGAAATCGGATCGGAATGACAAGACAAGTAAAAGCTTAGCCAGTTTATGCATTGGGAAGGGTGAAAGAAAAAGTAGTACCTTTATCGGGACAACTTTCAACTTTTATTTCACCCCCATTTTTTTCAATCATTTCCTTACATAGCACCAATCCCAATCCAGACCCCTCTTCATTGGCTGTTCCCTTAGTAGAAATCCCTTTTTCAATTTTAAATAGTTTTTCAAGAAATTCTTTAGACATTCCAACGCCGTCATCAGAGACAGACACTTCTATGAAATTTTCTTGCTTAGAAGAAGTAATAAGAACACTGCCATGTGATTTTGTAAACTTAACGGCATTGGAGATTAAATTTCTAAGAATTGTAGCTACCATATTGCTGTCTGCAAAAGCTAAAGCTTTAGTATCTATATTATTAATTATAGAAACTGATTTTTTGTCTGTGATTGTAGAAAAAAGATTTTTAATGTTTTCCACAAGAGCATAAATGTTTATTTCGATAGGTTTTATTTCAAGCTTATCAGACTGCAACCTTGACCACTCAAGCAAGTTATTCAGCAGTTCATATATTTTTTTGGCAGTTGAATGCATAATGGCAGCATAAGTTGATATTTCTTCACTTGTCAAAGATTCTAAATTGCTTGCCAAAGCATCGCTTAATCCGATAAAACCGGAGAATGGCCCTTTCAGATCATGAGCAATAATAGAGAATAATCTGTCTTTAGTAATATTGGACTCTCTCAGTTTTTCAGCAGTTAGTTTCAGCCTCGATTCATCCTCCAATCTTTCAGTAATGTCCATAGTAAAACCGGCTAAGTATTTGGGTTTACCTTTTATGCTAATAGGAAATTTTACTGTTTCATAAAACTTTCCGCCCAGTTCCTCAATAACCTTAACAGATTTATTTTCTCTTAAAACACTAAGATCATCCATTGTCATCTTTTTTGCCATCTCTGATGGAAATAGTTCTTCCATAGATTTACCAATCATTTCTTCTATCGGTATTCCCACAAGATTAATAAAATTCTTACTAAGTCTAACCGGCCTGGCATTATTATCTTTAACAAAAATATAAATTGGAGAATATTCCATAAAAGCTTTAAATATATTTTCATTTTCATAAAGGATATCTTCAATCTTTTTTTGGTCTGTAATATCCTGAAAGATACCTCTTAGCTTAACAACCTTACCCCTTTCAAGAATTGGTTGTCCTGTTGTTCTTACCCATTTTTTTTCACCAGCTGCAGAGACAAACTGAAGGACTAAATCATACGGTTTCTGCTCGTGAACTACCGCATCTAAAGCATTAGCAAGCATTATGCGAGAATCATCAGTATAATAGCTAAGAGCAACCTCCAAATTAAATGGGTGTTGCGGTTCCAGATTGTATATGGTTGCAACTTCGTCCGTCCAGATTACAGATCCGGACTCAACATCGTACTCCCATCCGCCGGATTTTGTGATTTGCCCTGTCATTTTAATTAGCTCATCTTTTAGACGTATTGTTTTTTCAGCTAACTTCATTCCAGTAATATCATAGTTAACGCCAAACATCTTTATAGCTTTGCCGGCTTCATTTCTAATTATACTACCCTCTGCTTTAATGTATTTCAATTGACCTCTTGAGGTGATTACTCTAAATATGGAAGTAAATTCTTTTTCATTATTTACAGCATTTTGAATTTCATTATCACATCTTTCTTTGTCATCTGGGTGTAGCGTATCAAGCCAGGCCTCATAGTTACTAGTAAATTTATCTTTATCAACCCCAAAAAGAAAATACATGGAATCGTCCCAGAGAAGATTATTTTTTTCTATATCCCAATCCCACATCACTAAATTAGCTACTTTAGCAGCAATATCAAGCCGTTCATCTGACAATTTAATATGCTCTTCAGCCAGTTTATTTTCAGTAATATCCTGAATTGTTCCGTACATTGTAATTGGGTGCCCTTCTGAATCAAAAGCTATATCCCCCAACCCATGTACCCATCTTTCCTCTCCGGCAGATGCTTTAACTATCCGGTATTCTTTATTGAAAAAATTTTTATTTATAACAATACTTTTTAAATGCTCTTCCATCATAGCACGGTCATTGGCATGAACTAAACTGAGCCAGCCGGCAACATCGCAAATAAATTTATCATCAATTCCGAAAATTACTTTTAGTTCCTTTGATCCCTGCCAAAGGCCTGATTTAAAATTAAGCTTATAGCTGCCAATTTTAGCAACCCTTTGCGTCTCATCAAACCACTTTTCTCTCTCACTTAACAATATTTGATTAGAATGTAATAATTTATGAGCTTCATACAGGCGAAAAGCCATTTTTATTGAAACTAATAATATAGTCCCCTTGTTCTCTTTAAAAACATAGCCATACGAGGGAATAGTTGCTGTTTTTCTAACAATCTCTTCTTCATCATGAGACGATAGGAACAGAATAGGCAGATCATTAGTTTTGAGGATTTCTTTTGCAGCATCGGCACCGTCAATACCACTTCCCAGATTAATGTCCATTAAAATAAGGTCAATGTTACCCCTCTCCTTACTAACGACTTTAATTGCCTGTTCGCCTGAGGTTATAGGTACAACATTATATCCTTCAGATTCTAGCCATTTTTTTTCCATCAAAGATACTGACGCGTCATCTTCAACAAGTAAAATTGTTTTTCGATTATTTGCCAACTTCAATCCATATTAATAAATTATAGCTTACCGGATATTTTTATCTGAGGACATCAAGACCACGGCACGCAAATTTCAGTTATTTATGCTGCCGGAAGTGTAAACAAAAAAGTAGTTCCTTTGCCAACACTACTTATGACCGACAAAGTTCCACCGTTTTTTTCAACCATATTTTTACATAGCACAAGCCCTAATCCTGAGCCTTCTTCGCCATTTGTACCTTTAGTAGAATAGCCCGAATCGACAGCAAAAAGTTTATCTAAAGCATCAATCTCAATACCTACACCATTATCAGTAACAGCAGTTTCAACCATATTACCATTATTGATACCTGTTATAATGATTTCACCTCCTGCCTCTGTAAATTTTATAGCATTAGCAATTAGATTTCTGATTATTACAGAAACCATATAGTAATCTGCTTTTACTAAAATACTTTCACTTAAATTATTTTTGATTGAAATAGATTTGCCCGCAGCCGAAGAAGAGAATAAATTGATAATACTCTGAGCAATGTTACATAGAACTATTTTCTCAGGTTTAAATTCGATTTTCCCTGTTTGCATTCTTGACCACTCTAAAAGATTGTTCAGCAGTTCATACATCTTTTGGGCAGTTAAATGCATAGCAGAAGAATAATTACAAATTTCTTCTTTTGACAAATTATCCAAATTATTTTTAAGTTCTTCTGTAATTCCCAGGAAACCGGAGAATGGTCCTTTTAAGTCATGGCTTATTATTGAAAAGAGTTTATCTTTGGTTGTATTAAGCTCTGCAAGTTCTGTGTTTATTTGACTGATTTCCTTTTCAGCTTTCTTCCTTGCGGTTATATCCCTATTAATTCCAATAATAGCAACCGGTTTGCCGATTTCATCATAGAACATATTAATTTTTGCTTCAACCGGCATTTCTTCACCATTCTTTTTTACTAATGGGAGTTCAGTAGTAAAAGAGCCCTTTATTTTCAATTCTTTTTCGATATGCTCTTCAAATTCGTCTCTCACAGTATTTTTATAAAGAGAAGATACCTTCTTGCCTATAATTTCATCGGCAGAGAAGCCGAGTAATTCTTCGGCGCTGCCCATCCATTTGGTAATACTCCCATTAAGGTCAGCAAGTAATATTGCATCCGGCAGTTGTTTTAATATTTCATTTGATAGTTGAGACGCTTGCTCCGCTTTCCGCTTTTCTGTGATAAACCTTGCCTGCTGCACATTTTGAGCTGCAAGATTAGACAACTGTTGTGCTATAAGATACAAAGCATGGCAAATAACGGCAAATCTTTCTTTAGGCATCTTAGGGACTTTTTCTAAAGCAATCCTGAATTCTTCTCTATCTGCACCGATTACATCGGCGTAATTCTGCATTTTCTCTATATCAAAAGATTCATCTCTAACTTGTCCGACCAGCCACCTGGCAATTACACGGTCCCCAACCTGTATGCTTGTCCCGCCATCCCATAAGCCACCGCTTAAACATCGTTGTACTTTTGGACCTCCATCCAAGGCCCGGCCCAACTCCACATCTGAGATACGGCAGTTCTCTGCCCCCTTTCCCGTTCTCCTGATTATATCTTTACAAAGTTCACAAAAGTTACTGGGCATAGTTATGGGGTTACCTTCAGGGTCTAGAATCAAGGAGGCAACTCCGGTAGCATCAGCAAAAGCATCCTGAATTTTTTGAATCTCATCCCGATCAAATAAGTCATTGAAGCCCAGGTCCTCAGAGCTTTCCAAAGGCCGGGTTAAGGCAATCAGTCTGGTTTGCAAAGCTTCTTCCGCTAGTTTGCGATTTGTAATATCGGAGAATACTGCAGCAACCTGCCCTTTCTTAGGGCAGAAAAGCCATGTGTCATAATATTTGTTTAAGCCATGTTGATAATTGCTAAAAGCAACAGAATTACCGGTCTCTGCAACTTCTAAATACTTATTAAGAAAATACTGGCTAATATCGGGTTGGACTTCTCTAATTGACTTGCCAATTATTTCATGAATATGCACTCCTGTAAGCTTTTCGTATGCCGGGTTTGCATCAATAATAACATAATCAACCGGCTTTCCGTTTTTATCGTATACAACCTGATGCAAAACAAAACCTGTGGTCATATTCTCAAATAACAAACGATACTTTGCTTCCCCCTCAAGCAGAGCATCCTCTTTGCTTTTCAATTCCTTATTAGCCTCATGAAGTTTGAAGGCCATCTTTATTGACGCAAATAAGACGTTGCCTGTTGTATCTTTTATTACATAGCCATATGAACTTATTTTTTCAGTTTTTTCTACGAAATCTTTTTCGCTATGTGAAGTAAGAAACAAAATTGGAATATCGTTTTTTTGTAATATAATTTTTGCAGTTTCGGTACCATCCATCCCTCCCCCTAAATCAATGTCCATCAAAATTATATCTATTTGGTGCTCGTCTGAATTAACAATGTCAATTGCACTTTCACCAGTATGCGCGTGTATTACGCTGTATCCTTCAGAGACCAGCCAGCTTTTTTCCAGTAAGGCTATTATTACTTCATCTTCCACAAGAAGAATTGTTTTGGCTATTTTTTCCAATTGAGTACCAAATTTATATTTGTTAAGTTCCTGACACTAATGCAAAAAATGTTAATTATATTTCTTTTACTTGATTTAATGTAGCAATTATTTTTATATAAAAAAATGATTTAGGATTACTTACTACACTTTTTTGGTACAGCTTTTAACCTTCTTAAAGCATCAGGTTTATTTAGCGCTTTAATTTGGACCAGATGATTTAGGTAGCAAAATAACAAAACTTGTACCCTTGCCCACTTCTGAAAGGACACGGATGCTCCCTTTATTTTTCTTGACAAGTTCATTGCATAGCATTAGACCAAGTCCGGAACCTTCTTCTCCATTTGTACCCTTTGTAGTAAAAGCAGCATCAATAGAGAAAAGATTTTCGATTAGATTCTGTGGAATGCCGACACCATTATCGGAGACTAATATTTCAATCATCTCGCTTTCCTCTCTGGCATTAATAAGTACCTCTCCCCCTAAATTAGTAAACTTTATTGCATTTGAAATTAAATTTCTTAATACAGTTAAAAGCATATTTTGATCACCAGAGATATAAATATCAGGATTTACAAGATTATTGAAAGAAATACTTTTATTAGTAGTAGCTGACCTAAAAAGTTGTTCCAGCTCTTCTATAATATTGAATAGATTAATAGTCTTTGGTTTAAATTCAGTCTTACCTAATTGGAGTCTTGACCATTCTAATAAATTATTTAACAATTCATAAATTTTCTTTGCTGTTGTGTGCATTACTTCAGCAGATCTGGTAATATCTTCTTTTTCGAAATTATCGATGTTATTTGCCAAACCTTCCAGAAGCCCCATAAATCCGGAAAATGGGCCCCTTAAGTCATGAGCAATTATTGAAAATAGCTTATCTTTGGCGGCATTGACTTCTTTTAACTCTTCATTTTGTTTATGAATAATTTTTTCTTCTTTAGTTCTTTTAGTGACATCCGTAACCATAACTGCAAAATGATTTTTTTTAGGTGAGTAGGCATAAACAGAAAAATATTTATCCAATTCTGCTGCTAAATTTTCAAAATGAATAGGGATACCTGTTAAAGCTACCTGTCCATACACTTCAATCCAGTAATTTTCAATATTCGGTAAAACTTCCCGCACCGTCTTGCCAATTATATTTTCTCTCTTTAATCCTGTTATTTTCTCGTAACTTTCATTGATTTCTAAGAACCTATAATCTACTACCTTACCGTCTTTGTCCTGAATAATTTCATGAAAAGCCAAACCCTGATCCATTTCTGAAACAATCATTCTATATTGTTCTTCACTTTTAATAAGGGCTTCCTCAATGGTTTTCTTTTCTGTTATATCGGTTGCCATACTAATAATAGCAGACCTTCCATCTGCGAGTCTGCCCAAAGCAGCAGATCGGATGTCCCAGATCAAACATTTACCATCTCTGGTTTTTATATAATATTCTCCATCCTTTATTATGCTATCCTTGTCATAAGATATATCAGGACTATCATGTCTATGATATTCTGATTTAAGACCGGCCAATTCTTTCCACATTGAAACTTTTGGCATGTCCCTGAATGTATAACCGGTGAGTCTAACCCATGCAGCATTAAGGAACTGCACTTCACCATCCTCAGTATGAATCATGATTGGATAAGGAGCATTCTCAACTGCACGTCTCAATCTCAATTCACTCTCTTTTATTAAAGATTCTGAGAACTTTCTTTCTGAAATATCTTTAATAAAAGCAATAATCAAGTTGTTTTCAGGATTAAAAGTAGTACTAACCTCAACATCAATAGAGCTTCCGTCTTTCTTCCTAAATTTAGTCTCAAAGCGGTCAAAACCGAAAGCATGAATTTTCATGGTGTGCTCTTTTACATCTTCTGAACTTTCCAGCATATCAATCTGGCTAATAGACATATTAAGCAGCTCCTGCCTGCTATATCCAAGCAAAGAACAGCATGCAGGATTTACATCAATTAATTTTCCATCTGCATCATTTATCCAAAACCCATCAATGGAAACCTTAATAATAGCTTCAAATTTACCGGCACTTTCTCTTAACAATGTTTCGGCTTGCACCTTTGCCGTTACGTTTAGCACAAAACAAGTAAGCCCGATCAATTTACCTTTTAAATTATATATAGGATTCCAATGACTTTCCCAATATACCGTAGAAGATTTTTCATCAGAATGCTCTTCAATTGTTATAAAACTTTCTCCTGATAAAGCCCTGTCAATATTCTCCTTTACCCTCTCTCTAAATTGCTGTTCTGAAAAAACATCAAGCATATTCATACCAATTTCGATTTCTTTTCCCCAATATTTATAAATTGCTTCTTTATGTTTTTTATTAAATGAAAGATATTTATAATCTTTACCCACAACAAACAAGTAAATTTCTTCTGAACTTTCTAATACCGCATTTAACAGCACATCAGTTTTTTTGACTTCTTTATGTGCATCAAATAACTTAAATGCCATTTTTACTACGGCCAAAAGTACCGTACTTCTGGAATCCTTTACAACAAAGCCATAAGAAGTAATTTGATCTGTCTTTTCAACAAACTCCCTTTCAGTATGTGAGGAGAGGAAAACTATAGGAACATCATTTATTTTAAGAATTTCTTTAGCTGTTTCAATACCGTCTTTGCCGGCACCTAAATCAATATCCATAATAATAAGATCGATAGGGATAATATTCTCTTTGTAAAACTTAACAGCTTCTTCTCCGTTAACTGCCTGATAAACAATATATCCCTCATTTTTAAGCCAGTTGGTTTCCAATAAAGCTATTATTGCTTCATCTTCCACCAAGAGTATTTGTTTAGATTGTATCGCCAATTATTTCCTCATCGTTGTTTCTTTTTGAAATAGCACAAACTATTAGGTATCTCAGTCATCCCTACAATTTCAACACGCTTTAACAAGTTATAATTATTTAACTTAACATAAATGATCATTAGGATTAAATATAGTACTTTGATCATTTATTTATTATTCGTAATTTTCCTTAACTCTTTTACTTATAATATTATAAAGTAATATTAATATAAAAGAATAATTATACTATTCAAAAAACATTAATCAACATTATGAAAATTAAATTTCTACTTATTTTAACGTTTTTACCGTTTTTATTATTTGCCCAGTCAGGCTCCCAGAAGCACACAATAGCCGGGACTGTTGTGGACTCTGCAACGGGGCAAAAGCTGCCTTCGGTTAATGTTGTTGTATTTTCAAAAAATAACGACAAATTGATTTCGGGCACTGCTACAAACTTAGCAGGCAAATTTTCCATTAAAGACGTAAACAAAGACAGTGTTTACATAAAAGTAAGTTTGATAGGTTATAATACAATTAGAATTGATACTGTATTGTCACAGAAAACCACTACTTTCTCATCAATTAAAATTGGTGTTTCCAGCGTAGCAATGAATGAAATTGTAGTTAGCGGTAACAAGCCTATGGTGGAATTCCAGGCAGATAAAAATATAATTAATGTTGACAGAATACCCGGAGCAACAGGTTCACTGGTTGACGCCCTTGCTAACTCCGGAATGGTTGACGTTGATCCCTCTTCAAAGAAAGTGAGCCTGAGAGGCCAAAGTCTTGAAATATGGATTGATGGCAAGCCTTCAGCAATGGGAGATGTAATGTTATCATCATTGCCGGCAGAATCAGTTGAAAAAGTTGAGTTAATAACAAATCCATCAGCCAAAGACAATCCGGAAGGAAGTTCAGCCATACTGAACATTATAACTAAAAAAGGATTATTAGATAATATTTCCGGCTCGGTATCACTTAATGCTTCAACACAGAACAGCCATTACGGTTCTTTAAGGCTCGGCTACAAAACCGGTAAATTTAATGTCTATGGGGGAGTTTTCGGATACATCGGGGAGTTTAAAAGCGATAATACATCAAACAGCACATCTTATGAAAGTCTTTTGAACTACCTGCAGACAAGTAACGGAACGAATGAATATTTCGGCAATTC
>JAUZPC010000083.1 GCA_030706105.1 Bacteroidota bacterium
AAAGATAAAATTTGAGTTAGCATCCAATTCTTTTGTAAAGCTGAAAATTTATGATGTGTTGGGCAGGGAAAAAGCAGTATTGATAAATGATAACCAAACTGCAGGAGAACACGAAGTAATCTTTAATGCTAAAGGCCTAAGCTCCGGAATCTATTTCTATAAATTAGAAGCTAACGGGGCAAACGGCTCCCAATATTCAGCAACAAAGAAAATGATACTTATTAAATAGTAGCATAGTCCTATTAATTAAAAAAAGGCGCCCTGATACGGACGCCTTTTTATTTGTAAAATTAGCTATTCATATTGGTGAGGAAATCTTTATTGTTCTTAGTTCCTCTCATATTGTCAATCAATCCTTAAATATTTCCTGTATCGCGCCAAATATAAATACTGAAATATTTGATATTTAATCTGAATTATCATATCTTAAAGTACTTCAGTTTATTTGCATATTTATTCTTAAATATTTATAGGACAAGTTATGAGATTTGGAAATTTTATATTAGTTATAGTAGTATTTTTAAGTAATATTACTGTTGGACAGTCACATAAATCAAATAACTATTTTGAATCTGGGTATCAAAATGGAATTATTAAGCCACGTATAAATAATGTGTCCAGTATTTTGAATAATCCAGCGTTGCATCTGGATAATCTCCATCCTAAATATGATTTATCAAATAATAAAGTTAATAATCTTAAAAAGCAGCACCGACTCACATCTCTTAAGTATTATCCTATGCAGACTATTGCTGATAACACTTATAGGTATACATATACTTATTATAGTAATGGAGAACTCCGTACTATTGTAAGTAGCTTTATGGGAAATGACATCTGGGTAAATCATACTAGGACGACATATACTTATGACAACAGTGGAAATCAACTTGTTCAGTCTTCTGAACTATGGGTAAATGATGTCTGGGTAAATGATTATAGGAGGACATGTACCTATGATATGAATGGGAATGAGCTTGCATGTCTTAATGAGGAATATATAAATAATATGTGGGTAAATATTGATAGAGAAACATATGCATATGACAATAATGGAAAAATGATTATGTGTCTAATGGAGAGTTGGACAAATAACGCCTGGGTAAATTCTATGAGATATACCTATAATTATGGCGACAATGAGGAGCTGATTACATTTCTTATTGAAAATTGGGTAAATAATAACTGGGCAAATTCTTATAGGTATTCATATACTTACGGCAATGCTGGAACATTGGTTAAAATTCTAAGTGAAGAATGGACAAATAATACTTGGATAAATTCGGATCGACAAACATCAATTTATGACAACAATGGGAACAGGCTTTCATATCTAAGTGAAGAATGGACAAATAATACTTGGGTGAATTCTGATAGTTGTGCACAAACCTATGACAACAATGGAAAAATACTTTCATTCCTAAACATGCGTTGGACAAATAATACATGGGTAAATTTGGAAAGAGGAACATCAACCTATAACAGCATTGGAGACATCCTTACATTTTTCCGCGAAAAATGGACAAATAATACTTGGGTAAATTCGGATAGATATACAACATCATATGACAACACTGGAAATGAACTGACAAAACTTGGAGAAATATGGAAAAATAATGTCTGGGAAAATTGTGTAAAAGAGGCATATACCTATGACAATAATGGAAACGCAATAAGTGGTGAATATTGGAAGTGGGAAAATAATAATTGGGCTGCAGAAACAGGTACCCTTGATCTAAAGTATAACAATAGAATAAACGAATTATATGCATCAGCCCATATTGTAAATGTACAATATACTACATCTACAGATGTTGAAGACAATAATACACATATAAATTCTTTTAACCTTAAACAGAATTATCCTAACCCGTTCAATCCAAGCACAAAGATAAAATTTGAGTTAGCATCCAATTCTTTTGTAAAGCTGAAAATTTATGATGTGTTGGGCAGGGAAAAAGCAGTATTGATAAATGATAACCAAACTGCAGGAGAACACGAAGTAACCTTTAATGCTAAAGGCCTAAGTTCCGGAATTTATTTCTATAAATTAGAAGCTAACGGGGCAAACGGCTCCCAATATTCAGCAACAAAGAAAATGATACTTGTTAAATAGTATCATAATCCTATTAATTAAAAAAGGCGCCCAAATACGGACGCCTTTTTATTTGTAAAATTAGCTATTCATATTGGTGAGGAAATCTTTATTGTTCTTAGTTCCTCTCATCTTATCAATTAACCACTCCATGGCTTCAACTGGGCTAAAGTCACTAAGCAGTTTTCTTAAGATGTAAATTCTCTGTAAATCGTCATCCTTCATCAACAAATCTTCTCTACGGGTACCGGAACGGTTAACATCAATGGCCGGGAAGATTCTTCTGTCACTAAGGTCACGGTTAAGAACAAGCTCCATATTACCCGTACCTTTAAATTCTTCAAAGATAACATCATCCATTCTGCTGCCTGTATCAATAAGGGCAGTGGCTATAATAGTTAAACTTCCGCCGTCTTCAGTATTACGTGCAGCGCCGAAAAATCTTTTAGGTTTGTGAAGGGCGTTTGAGTCAACACCGCCTGATAATATCCTGCCGCTATGAGGCACAACAATGTTATGTGCGCGGGCTAAACGTGTAATACTGTCTAAAAGAATAACAACATCTTCTTTAGCTTCAACAAGGCGTTTTGCTTTTTCAATAACCATATCAGCAACTTGTACGTGACGCTCTGCAGGTTCATCAAATGTTGAACTGATTACTTCAGCTTTAACAGAACGTTCCATATCGGTAACTTCCTCAGGGCGTTCATCAATCAGTAAAATAATTAGTTTAACATCAGGTTGGTTTCTTGTAATAGAGTTGGCTATTTTCTGAAGAAGGATTGTTTTACCGCTTTTAGGAGGTGATACAATTAACCCTCTTTGACCCTTTCCGATAGGTGACAAGAGCTCCATTATCCTCATTGAGTATTCACCGGGGGAAGATTCAAGGTTGAGCCTTTTTGTCGGGTAAACCGGAATAAGGTTATCAAATAAAGTACGTTCCCTAATTCCCTCAGGGTCTAAACCGTTAACGGCTTCAACTCTTAATAAGGCAAAAAATCTTTCGCCTTCTTTTGGCGGTCTTACCTGGCCGCTTACAAAGTCACCCGTCCTTAATAAAAATTTCTTAATCTGAGACGGTGAAACATAAATATCATCGGGGGAAGGGAGATAGTTGTAATCGGCTGATCTTAAAAAGCCGTAACCGTCAGGCAATACTTCCAAGACGCCCTTTGAAAAGGTAAGCCCATCTTTAGCGGTCTGAGCTTCAAGTATCTTGAAAATTAATTCCTGCTTTCTTAAATCGCTAAATCCTATAATATTAAGGCTCTTAGCAATAGTATTAAGCTCAACAATTTTCTTAGACTTGAGTTCAGAAATGTCCATTGGCATGATTATAATTCCTACAAATATTTAAACAAAAACAAATTCAATTTTAATTAAGTAAAACTACCAAAAGGTTAATCGCTCGAAATGTACCGAGGTAAAATATAAGGATTTTACTTACTACTAGCCTGCTCACAGAAAGGAACAAGAGGTTTATACGAAACTTAATTCAAAAAGATAAAAATGTCAAGCATTATTTATTCTCAAGTTCCTTTTTTATTTCACCCACTAAGTACATACTTCCAAGCACAACAAGGCAAGAATCAGGGTCCGACTGTATAAAATCTTTAACAAATTCCGTAGCATTATTAACCGGCTGGAAGTTCAACCCGAGGTCCGTGCCTATATTTATTAAATCATCTATAAGCATAGCACGGTCTAATTCCAGTTCTACAAAGTAGATATTATCAAAATACGGTTTAAGAGTTTTTAACATCTCCTTAATGTTTTTATCCTTTAACGCGCTGAACAAAAGATAAGAAGCATTATATTTTTTGTATTCTTTTTTAAATTCCTGGATAAAGGATCTTACACCCTCCGGATTATGGGCGGAGTCAAAAATTATATCAGGCTTGGTATTATAATACTCATATCTTCCGGAAAAATCTGTGTTGGATATAACATTCATGAGCCCGTTATTAACTTTTACTAAATCCATATTCGGAATAATTAATCTGGCAGCCATAACTGCCAGGCAGGCATTAAACTTTTGATGCTCACCTTTTAAGGGCAGGTTCTTCGCATTAAAATCAATTTTAATTTCTTTGAACTTAAAGATATTAGTCTTTTCATCAAAAAAGTTTTTAAGCATAAACAAATCAGTACCTACTACTCTGCACTTTTCCTCTATTGTTTTAAGAGCTGTTTCATTCAATAACCCAGCAAAAGCATAGCTGTTGGATTTAATAATTTCTGCTTTTTCATAAGCTATTTGTTCAATTGTCGTACCAAGAATGTTTGTATGCTCCAGACTGATTGAGGTAATAATTGCAGCAAGGGAATTAACAACATTGGTGGCATCAAGGCGCCCGCCTAATCCGGTTTCAATTACTGCATAGTCAACATTGTTCTCTGAAAAATAAAGAAACGCAAGCGCAGTGGTTACTTCAAAAAAAGTCAGTTTATGCTCATCAATATATGAATCATATTTTGTAATAAATTCTGCCGTATAATCATCGGGAATTTCATTTCTTCCGATTTTTATGCGTTCATTAAATCTTACAAAGTGAGGGGAGGTATAAATTCCTGTTTTATAACCGTGCTCAATTAAAATACTTGCCAGAAAAGAAGTTGTGCTTCCTTTTCCGTTAGATCCTGCCACATGAAAAATCTTTAACTTATCCTGAGGATTTCCAATGTGATTTAGAAAACCCTTAATATTATCAAGCCCCAGTTTAATACCAAAAGTATGAAGGGCAAATAATTTGTTTAGTGCTGATTTAATTTCCATAACTATAATAAATAAGATGCTGTTAATGAAGAAAGCTTATCTATTCCATATTTTATGCAATAGTCTTTCAGTTCACTTATAATTTTTATAGAAGCCGTCGGGTCAATAAAATTTAAAGTACCTATTTGAATTGCCGAGCTTCCGGCAATCATAAATTCTATTACATCCTTCCAGCTCATTATTCCGCCGATTCCAATAATCGGGATATCCACATTCCGGCTTATTTCAAGAATTTTTGCAAGAGCTACAGGTTTAATTGCCGGACCTGAAAGCCCGCCGGTAATATTTTTTAACTTCGGCCTTCTGGTAAAAATATCAAAACTTGTTCCCACTAATGTATTTATTGCGGAAACGGCATCTCCGCCTTCCTGTTTTACAACCTTTGCAAAGTCAATTATGTTTGAACCGTTCGGAGAAAGCTTAACTATAACCGGTTTACTGGTTACTGCTTTTACTTTTCCGGTTATTGTTCCAACTGCATTAACATCATTGCCAAACTGAAGTCCGCCTTCTTTAACATTAGGGCAAGACACATTTATTTCAAATGCGCTTATTGCTTCTTCTGAATCCAATGTCCTTGCGCACTCAACATATTCATCAATACTGCCGGCTGCTATGTTGCAGATAATGGGAACTTTATATCCTTTCAAAAATGGGATTTTTGATTTTATAAATTCTTCCAACCCGACATTAGCCAGACCAATTGCATTAAGCATTCCGCCGGAAGTCTCCAATATCCTCTGCGGGGGATTGCCTTTCCGCGGATTAAGGCTGATAGATTTTGTTACTATACCGCCAAGTTTATTCAAATCAATGAATTCCGATATTTCATTTCCGTAACCTACGGTGCCGGAGGCTAAAAGGACAGGATTTTTTAATTTTAATGTTCCTATTTTAACGGATAAATCAACTTTACTCATAAAATAATATCCTTTACATTAAAAACAGGACCATCTTTGCAGACGAGATAATTTTTATCCGCATCCTCTGATGAAGGTATTGGGCATCCCTGACAGATTCCAAAACCGCAGGCCATGGCACATTCGGTTGATACTTCGCACTCAAAATTATTTTTAAGGGAAAATTCTTTTAACGCTCTAAGCATTGGTGTAGGTCCGCAGGCGAATATTTTCAGCCGCTTATTTTCCAGTAAATCTAAATTATCATTCATTAACTCAACAACATTGCCTTTAAACCCTAACGATCCGTCATCAGTGGAAGGTATAACGTCCTTCATGCCATAATCAATTACGTCTCTGCTTGTTCTGCCGCCTACAAAACAAAGAATTTTCTTATCCTTACTTAATTGTTTAACCAAGAAAGCAAACGGAGCGGCTCCTAAACCGCCGGCTGCTATTACGGCAGTCTCAAAATTTCCATCAAAATTAAATCCTCTGCCTAAAGGACCTAATACATTAATGGTCTCGCCTTTAAATTTATGTGCAAGCAGCTTTGTTCCTTCTCCAAGGACGTTAAACATTATATAAATAAAACTGCCTTCAACATCACATACACTAAAAGGACGTCTTAAAAGGGGGGCAATTGTTTCCGATACTTTAATATTAACAAATTGACCCGGTTTAACTGATTTTGCAATTTCCGGGGCAAAGAGTTTGCATAGCATAATTTGGTTTTCAAGCTCAATTATTTCCTCTATGGGGGCGTCAATTATAAACAAATCTATACCTTAATGATTTAATACTATAAATTTACGAAATAAAATTAATAAAAAAATGATTAATTAGCATTATACAATTTATTCTTACTTTTAATAATAAAATATTGTAATTGATAAAGAATTAAATAGAAGGCAGGGCCGGTGTACTTTATTCACTCTGAACCTTTCTATTATTGTCCTATGATTATTTTCCGCTGGTCCGATATTCTTGCAAATTAATTCTCCATTAGTCATTCCACAGATAATTGTTAATTGTAAAATGTTTTTTTATATTTTAGTCTCTCAAATATCAGGTTTTGAAATGAAAAAAATTAGTTTCTTTTTTGTTATTATGTTTTTTGCTGCTATTAGTCTTTTCCCGCAATCATGGATCAGAATTAACCAGTTAGGGTATCAGGAAAAGTCCACTAAGGTAGCTGTTTTGGTTAGTAAAGACAATATAAATTTGAATTCTTTCGTCATAAAAGACGCAGCTACTGATAAAATTGTATTTTCAAAAGGAATTGTAAAATCTTATGGAAAATATGGTTCATTTAATACATCTTTCAGATTGAATTTTACGGCTTTTAGTAAAAAAGGTACTTATTACATTTTAGCTAATACAGCAAAGTCTCCGGTATTCAAAATTGATAATTCGGTTTATGACGGTACCGCTGATTTCCTTTTAAAGTATATGCGTCAGCAAAGATGTGGCTATAATCCATTTTTAAAGGATTCCTGCCATACTCACGACGGTTTTATTGTTTACAACCCTGCCAAAGAGAATCAGCACATAGATGTCCGCGGCGGCTGGCATGATGCATCAGATTATCTGCAATATGTAACTACTTCCGCAAATGCCATTTTTGAGATGCTTTTTGCTTATCAGCAAAATCCTTCAGCCTTTGGAGATAAATTTGATAAAGACGGCAACCCGGGCAGAAATGGTATCCCCGATATATTAGATGAAGCAAAGTGGGGACTCGACTGGCTGGTAAGAATGAATCCTTCAAAGGAAGAAATGTATAATCAGATTGCTGATGACCGCGACCATAGAGGGTTTAGATCTCCGGTTGAGGACACAGTTAACTATGGAAAGGGCTTGGAAAGACCGGTTTATTTTTGTACCGGCAAACCTCAGGGCTTAATGCAGTACAAGAACAGATCTACTGGTATTGCTTCTACTGCCGGAAAATATGCGGCTGCTTATTCTCTTGGTTCTAAATTACTGGCTAAATATTATCCTGATTTTGCAAAATTAATTGCACAAAAATCGGTTGAAGCTTATGACTGGGGTGTTAAAAATCCCGGAATTTGCCAGACTGCCTCTTGCGTTTCCCCTTATTTTTATGAAGAAGATAATTGGGTGGACGATATGGAGCTTGCAGCAATTCAATTGAAAACTAATCTTAAAGACAATAAGTATATTAATGATGCTGTTAAATACGGAAAACAGGAACCAATTACGCCCTGGATGGGTGCTGATACCGCCAGGCATTATCAGTGGTATCCATTCTTAAACCTTGGTCATTATTTTATGGCAGTTGAGAAAGATAAAGGAATTAACGGCGAATTTAAGGAATATCTTAAAACCGGACTTCAGAAAATTTATAATCGCGGCGAAAAAAATCCATTTTTGTTTGGCGTACCTTTTATCTGGTGCTCCAATAATTTAGTTGCTGCGGCAGTTACTCAAGCCCATTTATATCAAAAAGCAACTAAGGATAAATCATTTGAAGAAATGGAAGCTGCTTTAAGAGATTGGCTGTTTGGCTGTAATCCCTGGGGAACCAGCATGATCATCGGCCTCCCTGAAAAGGATGGGGTTTCTCCAAAAGATCCGCATTCTGCTTTATCTGTTCATTATAAATATAAAATTGACGGCGGACTTGTTGATGGTCCCGTTTATACTACCATATACAACAGTCTTCGTGGAATTAAATTGGCAAATAAAGATACTTTTGCTGATTTCCAATCAAACGTTGCAGTGTATCATGATGATTATGGCGATTATTCCACAAACGAACCGACTATGGATGGAACAGCCAGTTTAACTTACTACTTATCCGCTCTGCAAGCTGAAAAAAAAAAGTAAAGAGTAATTTTGTTTATGAGTCAGGTGCTATTATTAGAGGTGATACCACTAAAAAGCAGCTGACTCTGGTTTTTACCGGACATGGATTTGCTGACGGCAGTGATAAAATTATTTCGGTTCTTAATAAATACAACATTAAAGGGGCTTTCTTTTTTACCGGCGACTTTTACAGAACTCCCAATTTTAAAAACATAATAACCAGTCTCAAAAATGCAGGACATTATTTAGGAAGTCATTCTGACAAACATTTATTGTATGCCGACTGGACTAAAAGAGATTCTACATTAGTAACCAAAGATGATTTTACTGCTGATTTATATAACAGCTATACTGAGCTGAGAAAGTTCGGCATAAAGAAGCAAAATGCTCCTTATTTTTTGCCTCCTTATGAATGGTATAATGATGAAATTGCAGACTGGACAAGCGAGCTTGGGCTTACTCTTATAAATTTCTCTCCCGGAACAACTTCAAATGGCGACTATACCGTTCCTAATGAGGGCACATATTACAGTTCCACTTTTATATTTAACAAGATACTTAAATTTGAGCGTGAAAGTCCAAATGGGCTGAACGGCTTTATGCTTTTAACACATTTTGGCACTGATGAAAGAAGAACGGATAAATTTTATAACAAGCTTGAAAATCTCATTATCGAATTACAGAACAGGGGATACAAGTTTGTAAGTCTACCAGAATTGATGAAATGACGGAAGTAGAACATATTTTTCATCCGAAATAGAATATCAAGATGACGGCAACCTGTCATTCAGATCCGAATTCGGAGAGAAATCTTTTAATAATTAAAAGTACAAAGAAATGCCGGTGCAACAATTTTGTTAGTACCGGCACTAACTTTATAAACTTCGCAGCTATTTAA
>JAUZPC010000084.1 GCA_030706105.1 Bacteroidota bacterium
AACTGCTAAAAATAATATTTTTATTTAATCTTAATAATAATACCTCAAAATTAATATAATTACAAGGCAATACACAACATCTAATGATACCGTGAGACACAAGACCCTGTCAAACGGATGCTAAAAACTGCCATTATTAGCGTTTTTTAGCATTTTTTCTAATATCGGCCTTTATTATGAGATCTTATAATGTACATAGGTCACATTGAAAATGAAATACTAAATATATTTGCGGGCATTCCTTACCATAGCAAGAATTGGGTTCGGAGATGCCCGGAATAATATTTTATTTACTAATTGATTATTTAACCAGTTTTTCAACTTTATTAAATAATTCTTTTTGAGATAATATTTTTTGTTCATTTCCATAAACACAAATATTATTTTGGTCCACTACGTCTTTCATCATCTGTTTCATTGACTTTATGTCACTAAGCGAAGTAGCCAATATATCATTTCTGTCTTTTTGAATATCTTCTGGTTTAGTTTTTTCCATATAATATCTGATAGCTTTGTTACCTTTCTGTACGGATGTCATGGGAGCGTCCAGATTTGAAATGGTACCGATAATATATCTTGTCATGTCAACATCATTTATTTCCAGCTTATCAAGGTAATCAGGAATTGCATCATAATTTACAAGAGTCTCTTTCAAATTCGGATCGCGATAAGAATTAAAAAAGACATCGCCATTTTGATAGAAATTACTAAAACCTCCATAGGCTCCGCCAAGGACTCTTAACCGGGTCTGAAGCCAGTCTGTTGATAATATTTGGCTTAAGACGTTGATTTTTCCATTCCATTTATAACCAAGTCTTTTAATGTTAAAACCCTTAATTACATACTGGACTTTTGAAGTTGTTAAGAAGCCTTCGTTCTTTTTTACAAGATCAAAGTTCCATGCAGTTGGAGAAAATTTATTGTCAGGGAGGGTATTAATGAATATTTGCATTTCCTTAGTAAAGACCGGAACGTCCTTATCGTCGCTTGTAACGGCAGCAATAAGATTTGTTTTGTTAAATATTATTGAAGCAGCCTTAACTAAGTTCTCAGTAATCTCCTTAGATTTGGAATCATAATTTTTTGCTAAATCGGAGATAAACCAGTAATACTCAATTCCGCCTGTTACTTCATTAAATCTGCCTGAATTACTGTAATAAGAGGATAAACGGGTTTGGGCATACTGAAAGCCGCCAACTTTAACCTGATTTTCCAAACGGGACTGCAGCCGGATAATTATTTCTTTCAGTCTGGTAGTATCTTTATAATGTGTTTTGTTTATTATTTCGGACAACAGACTCATCATCTTATCGACTTTAGTATTCATTGCTTTAGAATCGACTACAAATCTGGCATTCATTTTAGAGTCTTCCTGATCAACAAGATAAGTTGTTACAAAGGAATTAAAGCCGCCTGTGTTTATGTTCAAAGCATTATCCAGATCGCCATATGAATAATTATCAGTATTCTGACTGCCAAGTATGGCTGTCAGTAATGATGCATAAGGTATCAATTCAGGCGGAAGACTGGATAGATCGAACAACATTCTTGAGTACACTACATTATTACAAAATTCGCTATGTGTTAATAAAGGAACCCCATTTAATTTATTCTCTTTTACTGCATACCATTCGGCCTTAGGGTTTATATCCTTGCGGCTTAATAGCGGCATTGTATTTAATGCTTCGGGAGTATCTTCCTTCTTCTGATATGCAATGAGCTCTTGAGTTTCATTAACCAGATTACTCTTTTCTGTTGCCGACAAAGATGCAGAATAATCATTTAACTTCTTTTCTATAGCTGCACTGTTTTCCTTTTCAAGACCCGGCTTGGGCTCCATAGTTAAAAGCAGCGCATGTTTGTTGTCAAGGATATACTGCCGGATAACAGATTCAAAGTAATTACCTTCCAAGGCAGTTTTCACTTTGCTCAAGGGTTTCTCATATTCAAGAGTCAAATATGGGTCATCTGCAAAAAACCAACCCGGTAATACCTGGAAATTATATGTAATACCTTTCTGTGCATCATTCCCTTCTCTTAACTGAAATTCAGTTCTGTTGATAGCACCTTCAATTACTTTTTTATCGAGCCCGTTTTTAACAACATCCCTTAGAGTATTGAAAACAATTTCACGGAATTTATCTTTGTCAGATGGATTAGCATTCTGAACCATAATTTGGAACACATTCTGTCTAAGCTCATCGACAGAAGCAGTTACGTCCTGTCCGATTCCTGCTTTTTGCAGGGCAAGGCGAATTGGTGCAGCTTCCTGATTAACCAAAACATCGCTCAGAATATTTAGCGCCATAGTTGTTGCCCTGTCAGTATTTAATCCGGCAACAAAGTTCAAAGTAAGATATGTCTGGTTTTCAGTTTTACCATCTTCTGCAACAGGATAATATGTTGTCAATTCCTTTAGTTCAGTAAATGGTTTTTGTATTGGAAAACTTTCAGGCCTTACTGATTTATCATACTTTGATAAGTACTCTTTATCAATAAAAGCCAGTTCCTCATTCAAGTCTGCATTTCCATACAGCAAGATATGGCTGTTCACGGGGTGATAATATTTAGTATGGAAATCCACAAACATTTTATAGGTTAGATTTGGAATGGAATTAGGGTACCCGCCCGAAGCAAACCTGTAGCCGTTATCAGGAAAAAGATTTTTATATATCTGGTAACCTAGTTCTCTTGTAGGATTAGAAAAGGCCCCTTTCATTTCATTATATACAACGCCCTTATAAACAATGGGGGCATCATTTTTTTCCATTTCATAATGCCATCCTTCCTGTTTAAGAATTCTGCTGTCAGTAACTAACAGAGGATTGAAAACTGCATCTAAATAGACATGCATTAGATTGAAATAATCTTTGTTGTTCATACTTGCAAAGGGGAAACAAGTAAGATCATTACCGGTGAAGGCATTCATAAATGTACTAAGCGAACCTTTTTGAAGAACATCGAAAGGACTTTTGACAGGAAAATTTTTTGAACCATTTAATACAGAATGCTCCATAATATGGGGAGTTCCGTAGTCTGATTCAGGATCCGTTTTAAATGCAATGCTAAATGTTTTATTCTGATCGTCTGCAGCAATTTTAAATAGTCTTGCCCCACTTTTAATATGCTCGAAATAATAACATTCTGCATTTACCTCTTTAACAAATCTTTTTTCCAGTAATTTGAACCCACTATACACTGCTCCTTTTTCAAACTCTCCCCCGCTTGTAAGGGGATATATTGAAGCGAAACACAATAGAACCGCCATTGCAGATAGTACAACTTTCATTTTCAAGCTCCTTATATTACTGATAGATAGGTATTAAAGTTAACACAAAGCAGCAATAATAATTAGCAACTTTATTCTGACGGTTAAAATAATTGATAAGCGGATTATAAATATACATCCCTGCCTCTTCAGCAGGGATGTACAGAATAATTTATCCCCAAAGTAGTTGAGATAATAATAACTAAATCTATTTAGTAACTATCAATTTTCTTACTTGCGTAAAAGCTCCTGCTTCCATTCTATATAGATATGTACCACTGGCTAAATTGGAGGCATCAAAATAAACGTTTTGATAACCTGCAGTAAGCTGCTTATGTATCAAAGTTGTTACTTCCCGGCCAAGTACATCAAATACTTTTATTGAAACGAATGACTCTGAAGGCAGAAAGAAACTGATATTTGTGACCGGGTTAAAAGGATTAGGATAATTTTGCTCAAGTGTAAAGCTGCCTGAGTTTTGAGATGTATTAATTTCAATAGTGTTACTGTAATGACATTGACCATCTGTATCGATCTGCTTCAATCGATAATAGCACTTACTTTCCATAGCTGAGTTGTCAACATATGAATAATTCTTTGGAGAGTTGCTGTTACCATTCCCATTTATAAACGCAATCTTCTGCCAGTTAATTTTATCCGAAGACCGTTCAATATCAAAACCTAAATTAGATACTTCAGTTGCAGTATTCCAATTTAGATGAATTTTATTCTGAACGCACCTGCCTGCAAAGGAAGTTAATTCAACCGGGAGTGCTGAATTATCAACAAAAATCTGAGTTAAACTGCGCCCGGTGCCCGGATAAGAACTTGTATTGCTAGCATCGGAGCGGCTCAGTGTAATGGTATTTGAACCTGTTATTGATAAGTTGATGCCTGTTGTCACTTTTATTGTAAAGGTTAAAGTGAGGAATGTCTGCGGAGTAGGAGAAGGAATTGATGTGAGTGTTCTGTTTCCGGGTCTCTTGCTTATACTACATGCAATCACTCCAGTTGGTGTATTATTATTAGCGTCTCGTGAATAGCTACCCGCTGGGGCATAAGTACCTGACCATGCTGCTGATTTATATGTAAGTTTAGTATTATCATATTTAATGTTGAAGACCGCTGAATCTAAGTAGTGAATGTCAGTTGGGAGACTGACCCCATCCAACATATAGTCAACCACATAATCAGCACCTATGGTTCTGACAGTAGTAGTAACATAGAGCGTCTGATCTATGATCTGCGCATTGATCAGCGGCATGCATAAAAATAGGAACAGGGCACAAATTGTAAATAGTCTTTTCATAGCAATATCTCCTTTAGAATTTTCTTTATATCGTGGCAATTATCTGCATTTGGATTGACAAAACTTATCGAGTTTAATAGTTCGAATACTTTCTTTCTATATATTAGCTGCTATTTATATAAAGGAATAAAGGGGTACGTGTTGCTTCATTTCCATATTGAATATACCGAACTAATATTTTCAATAATTCAACAAGGATGCCATGATTTGCTTTTAGAAGAATGGATGTTCTTTTGGACACAATAATTGGATTTTTTGCTAAAAACAGATGTTTTTATCAAATGGGTAAAGGCAAAGTCGCTCAGACTGCTATGACTTTTAGTCCAAAATTTGTAATATTTGTTTTATAATTGGTCGGAACTTAGGAAAAATTAGCGGTAGACAGCTCCACATAGATTGAGTAGAAGTTAAAAAAGTCTATGCCGGACTTCTATTAGCGCTATGAACTTTTATCTAAATTTGAATCCCTGATTAATGCTATTCGTACTTACTCAGGAACTCCGCTCCCCTTGAACATATTATTATCTATATTTATATAATCGCTAATGTCTATAAAGCCATCCATATTAATATCCGAACGCAGATACCCGCTTTGAAACATACTATTATCAATTCCAATATAATCACTGATGTCAATAAAATTATCAGCATTACCGTCTCCGCTTATCATCCCAAAAACATTACTTGCTAATGCCACCATTGAATTGTTTCCATATGCTTTTAATACTGAAGTTGAAAAATCCCATGAAGAGGCAGTTATAGTTAGTGGAATAGGGCTGCTGCTCATTATCCCTAAGTGGTTACGATGCTTAATAACTAAATAGTAATTGCCAGAAGGTATATTAAATTTTGCGGATGATTCCCCGTCTAAGTTTATAATAGTTCCATCTTGTAATAGGAACAATGCTTTTCTGGCAGCCAATGTACTCCCGCTAAGACCGGTTCTCAATTCAACTAAAATCCAATCAACGATATTCCGATGTATTTTAAAGAATGAAGTAGTAACACTTTCAGTTCCGGAATAATTCCAAGGGGGACCGGAAAAAGGTTGGTTTAATGGTATTAAATAATTACTGTTTAAAATATTGTTCATATTACTTGATGTTAAGTTGTAACATCCCTGAAGCAGTACTTTTGCACTCACTAATATCGGAATGTTTATACTTATATTACAGGTTAATGAAGTAAATGGGATTTGAGCACCCCCCGGCATTTTTAGGGATGCGGCAGATATAGTAAGTATATCATTGCCAGGACTCTTTGGAGTAAAATAAATTGTAAATACTTTACCCGAACCACTAACTGAAGCTCCCCCTAGGATTGCCTGATCCACTAAAATTGAGTTTGGATTACCTGCAGAGGGGGGCGTTACAAAATAGGCTGCTCCATATAGAAAATTCCCCTGTGCCGTACTATTATAACTGATTCTATCACTGTTAAAATTTACAGTTATGCTGGCAGCAGTAATGTTTACCGCATTATTTATCCAGACATCAACAGAAAATTGGCCTGTAGAAGTTATATTTAATGTTGATGGCTGAAAGCTTATGGTAGTTTGAGCATTACTGCCAAAACCAATTAACAAAATAACTATATATAGTACAAAAGATCTCATTTAATTAGGACCATTTTTTTTGTCTGAGTAAATTCACCTGCTTCAATTCTATATAAATAAGTACCGCTTGAAAGTTTAGAGGCATCAAATTTAACATATTTAAAACCTGCTTCCATCGTCTCATTGATTAAGACAGCGACTTCCTGCCCAAGCATATTGTATATTTTAAGATTGACACGACTCTCTTTTGGCAACTGAAACCTGATGCTTGTTGAAGGGTTAAAAGGGTTAGGATAATTTTGTTCTATCGAATAATTAATGGGTACCATAGTTACTTCAATACTATTATAATAAGTAAATTTACCGTCAATATCAATTTGCTTCAGACGATATTGATATTTAGATTCACCGAAAGGTTTATCATTAAAAGTATATTCTTTTGGAGAATTACTGTTACCATTGCCTTTGACAAATCCGATCTTTAGCCATTCAGTTTTTTCCGTTTTTCTCTCAACAGTAAAACCATAATTTTTAATTTCCGTTGCAGTCTTCCAGTTCAATATAATTGATGAACCTTTTAATTTGGAAGTAAACGAAGTTAATTCAACAGGTAACGGACTGTCAGCAAGTGTATTTATGTGATTCACTGAATTTGTAATGTCTGTATTAACAGTCCCGACATAAGCACTAACTATCGTAAATGGGTTCCCACTATTCTTCCACTGTATATTAGGGCTTTTATTATTAAATGGTGTTGTACTGGTGATTCTAAATCTTGCAACTCTTTTAGCTGGGTCTCCTATAATTGTACCATAGCCATATCCCGGGGGGGTTCTCGGTTCAACTCTGAGTTGATTACCACTTATAGATGCAATTCGCGGCTGAAGATCAGATTCAAGTTGCGATGAACTGGGTACAATGGAAAAAGTCAATGTCCCTGCAGAAATTCCCGGGTTAAAGGTCATTATTGGTTGAATGCCGGACAGCTCAAAGCTTGTTGTCGGAGAAATCGCCATAATACTAACATCGAACTCATAAACAGTACTGCTTACTTGAGTCCCATTGTGCAATATCAATGAATATTGAGGATTCTGTGCATAAGATATCCCTGCTATAAAAAGTAGTACAATTGTTATAAATATCTTTTTCATTTTATTATCACTTTATTTTTTGTTAAACTTATTTTTAATTTGGAACATTACTTCCCAGAAACATATTATTATCTACTTTAATAAAATCACGTATGTCTATGAATCCATCCATGTTTGTATCGTGATTTGAATATCCACTTTGGAACATGCTATTATCAATACCAATAAAATCTCTTATATCAATAAAGCCATCATGGCTATCTTCCCCGGCAATAATACCGAAAATGCCCCCTGTTAACGCTATCATTGAATTTGTTCCATAAGCTTGTCCTTGTCCGGTTGTAAAATCATATAACACCGGAGACGAAGTAAGAGCTACTGTGACTGCACTCATTACAGGGATATGATTTCTGTGCCTGACAATAACATAATAATTAGCAGCAGGAACAAAAAAATTAACAGGGCTGGAACCATCCATATCAACTATGCTACCATCTCTTTTTAATAAAGCGGCTCTACGGCTAACCAATGAGCCGGCGGCAGTAGTACTCCTTAGTTCAAGGAGTACCCAGTCCACTATATCCCAGTGGTTGTTGAAAAAATTGTTACTTACGCTTTCAGTTCCTGAGTAATTCCAAGGAGCGGCAGAATATGGTTGGACGAAAGGAAGATAATCCAATAGATTTGCAGACATATTGCTCCCATTAAAGGCTCCTTCTAAAAAACATTTAACCTTTACTCCTGCTACATCTATTCGTATAAACGAAGTTCCGGTGCTCACCGGAATTGGGTTATTATTATTATCTCTTAATTTAATATCCCTGATTTTCAAAAAAGTCTGCCCCCCGGCTACCGGTTGAAATGAGAGCCTGAACAATGTTCCGTTCCCGCTTACAGAGGATGTCCCCAATATTGATGCATCTACAGTAAAGGAATCTGCTAGTGCCGGGAAGTCCGGGTATACTTCATACTGAACCGTATTAGCCCCTGAATTCTGTTCCAGAAAACTTCCTTTTGAAAATTTAATAACATTTATTACCCTATTATCATATTCAACCGTAATACTTGACGCGAACAGATTAGTAACGCCTTTAATGTTGACAGAGATATTTATAACATTTTTATTATTCTGAATTACTGTATCAGGCATAAATTCAATCTCAGCTGTTTGTGCCGATACCTTAACACTGAGCGCTGAAAGAATTATTAGTAATAAGATTTTTTTCATTTTAGCGATCTATTTTTGTAAAATCATTTTAGTTTTTGCCGTACTTTCCATAGTCCGCAATACACCTATATAAACCCCTGATGAACATCCATTTCCATCCCAATTAACAATATGGCTGCCTTTTTTAATATTTTCGTTTTTAAGCACGGCAACAATCTGCCCAACAATGTTATACACTGTAATATTTACAAATTGGTCTTCAGGTAAAGTAAACACAATGTTTGTTGACGGATTAAAGGGATTTGGATAATTTGAAATAGTATAATCCTTTAGTATACCTACGTTATTGCTTAGAACAGAACTAACTCCATTTACTTTTATGTAACCGTCCGATGCTGTAACATGCACATTATTATTACTGCTGTCCCTAAAATCAATATTGGAAAAATTCAAATCTGATTTGCCGCCCTGCTTTGCCATAAACTTTATTTTTAACAGAGACCCTGAGCCTGTCGTATAACCTTCACCTAAAATTGCTTCATCAATTTTCACTTCTCCCAAAGTACTATCTATATTCCCGAAGAAAAAAGTTGAATAATTGGAAGATAAAAAATTCATTTTGGTTACTTCAGTGCATTTCAAAATCGCAGGATTATATTTAACCGTAATCGAATACGCCTTTAGCGAAGAAATGTTTTCAACTTTAATTTCCACTTCTGCCGGTCCTGATGCTTCAACCACCTGGCTGTCAGGAGTCAATACTAAATTTTGTGAAAATAATTCAGCAGTAAAAAGGATTATATATAATATTATTCGTTTCATGTTTAACTGCCTATCCGGCAGGTTTCAAGGCCTGCCGGATAAGGTTGTTTTGTTATTGATATTATTTCATTAACATCATTTTCTTGGTTACATTAAAGTCACCGGCTTTTATCTGGTAGAAAT
>JAUZPC010000085.1 GCA_030706105.1 Bacteroidota bacterium
AAATAAAAGCCGGAATTTATACTAAGACCACGAAAATGGTTTTATTAAAATAGTTTCATCTAAAATTTCCAGACTAATTACGAATCCAATTAGTCTGGAATTATAACAACATTACAATATAAGGAGCAAATCAAATAATATTTACTTCTTCAGTTATTGCAACTCCGAATTTTTCATAAACACTTTTTTTAATTAATGCAGCCAACTTTATAATTTCGTTTGGTTGTGCCGAGCCATAATTGCATAAGATTAATGCCTGCTCTGTGTAACAGCCTGCATCCCCAAAACGCTTTCCTTTCCATCCGCATTGCTCAATTAACCAGCCTGCAGGTATTTTATATACATCAGGTGCTGTATTGTAAAAAGGTATTTGGGGATTTATTTTTTGTATAGCAATGAATTCTATTTCGCTTATTTCAGGATTTTTAAAAAAGCTTCCGGCATTTCCAATTTTATCAGTATCAGGCAGTTTCGATTGTCTTATATTAATTACTGCCTCTCTCACATCAGCGATAGAATAATCATTTTTGGGGAGTTTCTCTAATTCTGATTTAATTCGGCCGTAATTAATATTCAGAATGGGAACTTTAGAAAGTCTGAATATTACCTCAGTAATAATAAACTTATTCCTTAGTTCATGCTTAAATATGCTGCTTCTGTAACCAAACTTACACTCAGAATTCATAAAAAGCTTTTCATTTATCGAAGAAATCTCATATCCTTTTATGCTGAATACAGTATCTTTTACTTCCTGACCATATGCCCCAATATTTTGTATTGGCGCTGCTCCTACAGTTCCCGGTATTAGTGAAAGATTTTCCACGCCACCATAATTTTTGCTTACTGCAAAATCAACAAAATTATCCCAAATTACCCCTCCGCCAACTTTTATATACACATAAATATCATCTTCATTAATTACGCTGATATCCTGATTCTTTAATTTTATTACCAAGCCATCAAAATCATTTCTAAATAATATGTTACTTCCCTGCCCGAGCATAAGAATTGGCATATTATTAATATCTTTATCAGACAATAACAATTTTAATTCTTCTTCATTATTAATTTCGATAAAATTTTTAGCTTTTACATCAAAATTAAAAGTATTGTATTTTTTAAGCGAATAATTTCTTTGAATTTCCATTTTATTTTTTTTTGTTTATCCAAACTTAACAATTTTTAACATTTTTACATAGATAAATAAAGTAAATCTGTTTACCATTTTATGATATTGGCAAAACAAGTCTGGCAAATTAAATTTTTAATAGTAATTGCTTCTAAATGTATAATTAACATACTTTTTTATTTTTTTTACTTATCTATTAACTATTTTTTTGCTATTTTTTCTTATCAATTTTTTAAACTCTTATAACCCAAAGTTACAATGGAAATCTTTCAAATCGTACTGCTTTTTATAGTTTTCTTATCAATTGCCGTATTAATGTTTTTAAGGAAACTACCTGCATTACTTGCCTTACCCATAATGGCATTTTTGTTTCCCATAATTTCGGGAGTTTCGTTAAACACTACGGTGCAAAATGTGCTCGGTCTTGGTGCAACAAAACTTTCGGAAGCCTATACTATCGCTATTTTTGGAAGTATGTTATCAGTTTTATTGCAGAAAACAGGTATTGCTGAAAGTTTTATTAAAATTGGCGCTGAACTTTCGGGAGATAAACCATGGACTATTGCAGTAATTATGCTTCTGCTTATCACCCTTTTATTTACAACGTTGGGAGGATTGGGAGCTATAATTATGGTTGCTTCAGTTGTGTTGCCTATTATGGCATCAGTCGGCATTGGGCCTTTAACAACTGTAGGTATTTTCTTAATCGGACTTTCTTTGGGCGGGACATTAAATGTTGGAAACTGGGCTGTTTATACTACTGTTCTGGGTTTGTCGGTTAGTGAAGTTAGAACTTTTGCTTTAATTATGTTTAGCATAACTTTTGTTGTTTCATTAGTCTATATTACAATTATGCTTTATAAGGACGGACACGATATCAATTTCAAAAGCATTATCATTAAAAGTTTATGTTTCATCGGAGTTATGTCTTTCTTATATTTTGGATTCAATAAACTTGATCCTTCAATACAAAATAACATCTCGTCTTTTTTTTCAGCCGCATTTGAATTATTTAAATATGTAATCGGCATATTACTTAGTTTACTGTTTATTGTGGCTATTATTAGGGCAATAAGAGGAAAAAATAGTAACGGAATTCACTGGATATCATATTTTACACCTATGATACCCTTATTTCTTATTCTTATTTACAATATGAACTTTATTGCCGCTTTTATAATAGGGCTGATCTATGGATTTGTATCAACCTATAAGAAAAAATCTCTAAATACATTCGTTAGAGCAATACTTGAAGGCGGAAGTGTAGTAATGCCGGCAATTGCGCTGATGCTGGGAATTGGTATGTTATTATTAGCTGTTTTAGGCCCTCCTACTGCTTCGGTTAAAGAAAAAATAAAGTTGAATGAATCCGGAAACACTATTTATAAAGTCCCTTCTGATTTTATTTCCCGGGAAAAAGGAAGCAACATTATTGTAAAAGTTGATAACAAAGCAAAAGCCGCATGGCTTTCAGATTCTACAATTGCGATATCAGGTAAACCATATTCAAATATCTCTTGTGAGCTTAATAACTGGCCTGTATTAAATTTATTAAAACCTCTATTTACCAGGATAGTACCAACTAATGCGATAGCTTATATAATCATATTTATGCTTATGGCCCCACTCGCACTATATAGAGGGCCTCTGAATGTATGGGGTATGGGTTTTGGGATGGCTGCCATATTTTTAGCAAGCGGTATGCCGGCTGGTGCTATTATGGGCCTTTTATTATCTGTAGGGCAGATACAGGGAATTAGTGATCCTACAAACACTCAAAATGTTTGGTTGGCTAATGAAATGAGAGTAGATGTTCAAAAGATATTGTGGAATACAATTCCTTATACCTGGATAATAGCATTATTAGGATTAATTGCAGCTGCATTTTTATTTATGAAATAAATGATATTTAAGAGTTTTACCATATGAGAAAAATAAAGATAGGAATTGATGTAGGCGGAACATTTACTCACGCAGTAGCTGTTGACATTGCTGATTACTCTATTATTGGCAAATCTTGTGTTCCTACTACTCATACGGCTGCTGAAGGAGTTGCCAAAGGTGTAGTTGACTCAATGATCTTTCTGCTTAATTCTTGCCATATTGATTCAGGCGAGATTATTCTTATTGCTCACTCCACAACACAAGCTACCAATGCTCTTTTAGAAGGAGATGTTGCAAAAGTTGGTGTTATTGGCTTGGGCAAGGGCTTTGAAGGAAAAATTGCTAAAATTGAAAGTAACCCGGGAAATATAGAACTTGCCCCGGGCAAATTTTTACAGACTGTATTTACTTTTTTTGATGTTGAAAAGCCGGATTGGAAAAATGAAATTATCCCGGCTATACATGACCTAAAAAAACAAGGTGCTGAAGTTTTTGTTGTCTCTGAAGCATTTGGTGTTGACCATCCCGAAAATGAAGAATTTGTACTTCAATCTATTGAAGGAGAAGGTTTTTTAGGTGCTGCTGCAAGTAAAATTTCTAAGCTTTATGGATTAAAAGTTAGGACTCGTACAGCAGTAATAAATGCAAGCATGATGCCCAAAATGCTGGACACAGCTAACATGACAGAGCAAGCAGTAAGGAAAAGCGGCATTACGGCTCCACTTATGGTTATGCGCTCAGATGGCGGTATTATGGATATTAATGAGATGAGGAAACGGCCAATTCTAACTATGCTTTCAGGACCTGCCGCCGGTGTTGCGGCTGCATTGATGTATGCTAAAATTTCAGATGGTATTTTTCTGGAGGTTGGAGGTACTTCAACCGATATTTCAGTTATTAAAAATGGAAAACCGCAAGTTAAGACTGCAAAAATTGGTAAGTTAAGACTCTTTGTAAGGACATTAGACGTCAGGACTTTAGGTATTGCAGGAGGATCAGTTCCCCGTATAAGCGGAAATAAAGTTATAGACGTTGGCCCAAGAAGTGCTCATATTGCAAAGTTAAGTTATGCTGCATTTTCAGAGCATAATGATTTTAGTCATATTGATATTGAAAAAGTCCAGCCTTTACCCGGTGATCCGGAAGATTACCTGGCAATTTCAAATAGTTCAAAAGTTAAATACACAATAACTCCTACTGAGTCCTCTTACTATTTAAAACTGGTAAAAGAAGTTGGCCATGGTGCAGGAAATAAGGAAGCAATAGATTCAATCTTCAATTCCGTTTCTGCAAAATTAAATATTTCAGCTAAAAAATTAGCTGAAGAAATTTTGTCGATATCTGCATCAAAGATAAAACCAATTATTAAGCAATTAGTGAGAGAATATAAACTTGATGAAAGTTTAATTCAATTTGTAGGCGGCGGCGGCGGCGCCTCTGCAATTGTACCCTTTACATCAAGATATATGGATATTCCTCATAACATTGCAAATAATTGTGAAGTTATATCTGCAATAGGTGCTGCTTTAGGAATTATAAGGGATTCTGTTGAAAGGAATATAATTAATCCTACAGAAAGCGATATCTTGTCTCTTAGGCAGGAAGCTGAAGAGTCTGTGATAGCTATGGGAGCTATTCCTGAATCAGTTGAGGTTACAATTGAAATTGATAATCAGAATAAAAAAGTAATTGCAACTGCACTTGGCTCCAGCGAGATGAGAACCCGGGAATTGGGTATTAAAGAGTTATCGGAAAAAGAATTATTAGAGATATGTGCAGCTTCTTTTAAAGTTGATCAAAATAAACTAAGGATAGCAGGCAGAACATCAAGACTTCTTGCTGTATATTTGGAAGATATTAAGAGCCATTTATTCGGACTATATAAATCCGAGACTAAGAAGTGCAAAGTTGTTGATGTTGAAGGTACAATTAAACTGCAAATAAATGATTGTATAGTTGAAGAAGTAAAAGTTAAAGATACAAAAAGTAAAATTTCTGAAATTATTTCTAAACTTACCTCTTTTGGCGATGCCGGAGCTTTAGTACCTGACATCTATTTCTTGATTGGCAGCAAAATTATTGATACTTCCGGCCTTATTTTAGAATCCCAAGTATTATCGTTAGCAGAAATTGAACTAAAAAAAGTTTCCGATGAAGAGAATATAATTATTATTGCTTCAGAAAAAAAATAATTTTTAACAAACACAAATATTAGACTATGACATATTTAGAAAATACATTTTCAAAGCTTAAAAACGGATTAATAGTATCATGTCAGGCCGAGGGTGATGATCCTTTTAATAAGCCTGAATTAGTAGCTCTATTTGCAAAAGCCGCAATAATGGGAGGTGCCTCAGGTATTAGAACAGAAGGTTATGAAAAGACAAGAGCCATTGTTGAAAAGGTAGATGTTCCAGTAATTGGATTAATTAAATCGTACTTTCCTGATAATTCTGTTAGAATAACAGGATCATTTAGTGATGTTGATAAACTTATGGCTTCAGGATGTAGTATAATAGCGGTAGATGGAACTTTTAGAAAAAGGGAAAATTTATCAGGACCTGAATTTATAAGTAAAATTAAAAAAAAGTATAACTGCCTTATAATGGCGGACATTGCACAGGCTGCCGAAGGACTTGCATGTTTTGATGCAGGTGCTGATTGCGTCTCAACTACCTTAAGCGGGTACACACCTGACACTGCAAATAATCCTAAGGATAAACCTGATTTCGAATTAGTAAAGAAGCTTGTAGATCATTTGCCCATTCCAGTCATAGCGGAAGGAAAGGTAAACACTCCGGAATTGGCTGCTGAAATGATGAAATATAAACCATGGTCAATCGTCGTGGGTACTGCCATTACAAGGCCCAGAGTTGTTACAAATTGGTTTATCAATAAAATGAATGAGGGGATTTAACAAATACTTATGGAAACTGGAAAAATTATTTTCGGTACTGACGGCTGGCGCGGTCTAATTGATAAAGAGATAAATAACGATTCTGTTGCTCTTGTAGCACAGGCATTTGCTGATTATCTGAATTCTACTTTCAGCAAAACCAAACAAATAAAAGTAGCAATTGCCTATGATGGAAGAAGGAATTCTCTTTCGTTTGCAAACATTATCGCAAAAGTACTTTCCGGTAATGATATAATAGTTTACCTTGCTAATCAGATTGAGCCTACACCTGTGCTTTCTTACTTTGTGAAGTATAAACAGCTTGATGCAGGTATTATGGTGACTGCAAGTCACAATCCGGCAAAATATAACGGATTAAAATTTAAAGCAAATTACGGCGGCCCTTTTTTTACTGAGGAGACAGCTAAAGTTGAAGCATTACTGGGTAAATCAGGGATTAAAAGTAATAACGAAAATATTATTAAATCAGATATTCGAACCCCCTACATTAATCATTTAGAAGAAGTTATTGATTTCAAATTGATTAAAAAGAGCGATATAAATATACTTGTTGACTCAATGGGAGGTGCCGGCCAATTAATTCTGGAAAATTTACTTCATAAACATAACATTAAATGTCATACTATTTTTGGTATTCCCAGAAATGATTTCTACAACAGATTAGCCGAACCAATTGAAAAAAACTTATTAAAACTTAGCGATCATCTCTCAAAAGAGAAGTATTCCTTCGGATGCGCAACTGACGGGGATGCGGATAGAGTTGGAGTTGTCTTAGATGGCGGAGCATGGCTTTCAGCACAATATACAATCCTTCTGATAGCTGATTATTTGATAAACAAAAAAGGTTATTCCGGAGATTTGGTTAAAACATCCTCCGTTACAGGCAAATTAAATCAAATTGGATTGCAAAAAGACAGGAAGGTTTTTGATGTTCAGGTTGGTTTCAAGTATATTTGCGAAAAAATGATTGAAGAAGATATTGCTTTTGGAGCTGAAGAAAGCGGAGGTTTCGGTTATAAAAATCATATGCCCGAAAGAGATGGCATCCTTTCTTCGCTAATTATTGCAGAGATGCTTGCATCCTCGAAATATAAGTCGCTTAAAGAATATTTTTATAGTAAGAAAGAGGAATTCGGAGATATTTTCTATTCACGAATTGACATGGAATATCTTAAACCTGACAGAATTGAGATACTCCCTTCTCTTTATAAAAATCTTCCTCCCAGCATAGCAGATTTTGAAGTCACCAATTCCCAAATTTTTTATAGCAGTCGCGGAATTATAAATGGATTAAAACTAAACCTGCAAGGAAATGCCAGATGGCTTTTAATTCGTGCTTCTGAAACGGAACCAATAATTAGGATTTATGCGGAAGGTGAATCTGACCTGGAAGTAAACAATATTCTATCCGCAGGTCAATATTTTTTCAAATGATAATTATCTAAACATGGCAAACAATAAAATAGTAAAATCAAAAGAATCTAACATACTTTTTAATAAATTGGGAAAAGAATTTGCAGCAATTTATAATCCTGAGTTTATTTTTCCTGGGTATGAATTAGTTCCGCTCGCCCCCATAATAAAAGCTCCTATAAAAGGACTGAAAGCAGTTGTTATGGATATGGATGGGACTACAACTACAACTGAAGAGTTGTGTACTCATTCATTAGAAATTATGGTGCGAAAAATAACGGGACGTCTCTCCTCTTCACAATGGACCGGACTAGATCATGAAAAAGATTATCCCAATATTATTGGCAATTCCACAACTAAGCATGTTGAATATCTAATAAAGAAATATGGTTCAGGAATTGTTAAGGAGGAGCTTGCTAATTCTTATATTTATGCTGCATTATGGACTTTGCTAATTGGTCAGGATGATAGCCGTAAAGCTGAAGTTAGAACTAATATGATAAACCTCGGTTTAAAAGATGTCTTAACTGAAAAAAAATATTTAGCATTACAAAACATTTCCCAAGTTTCATCAAAGGAGTTAAATTCTCTATTCAAAGCACTAAGAAGTAAATATTCTACTTTGTTTAAAGGAGTTACTTTCAATGATTTGGTAAAAGCATCAATTGATATTTATTATCAAAAATATCACGAAATATTATTTCAAATTGACAAAGGCGAAAGCAAGAAACTTGCTGCACAGTTTTTAGGTGATAAGAATAAACATCTTATAGAGCCAATGACAGGTGTACCTGTTTTCTTAGCATTAATTAAAGGTCTGCTTGGTGCAGATGTAAAATTTGTTATAAATGAATTAATAAATTCTTTTTATGATAACCCAGCTGCAATTTCCGGTTCTGAATTGAAAAGGATAGAAAAATCAATTATTAAATTGTCGCTTAATTTTGAAAAAAAGCCGGCAAAAGTTGCCGTGGTAACTTCATCCATCCATTATGAGGCAAATATCGTATTAAAAGAAGTTTTCAAAGTTATACACGAAGAAATTGAGAAATGGAACCTTCCTGCTGAAAGGAAAACAAAACTACTTGAACATTTTTCTGATCATAATAGGTTTTATAATGCTTTTATAACTGCTTCCGATTCTAATGAAATCCGGCTAAAACCTCACCGCGATCTATACAGTATTGCCTTACATCAGCTTGCTATTCCTAAAAATGACTTTAATCAGGTAATAGGTTTGGAAGACAGTGAAAGTGGAACTATTGCTATTAGAGCAGCAGGTGTTGGCTTATGTGTTGCAGTACCGTTTATTAAAACCACAGGGCACAATTTTGAGGCCGCTGCTTATGTTGCAAATAAAGGTCTGTCCGAAATTATTTTAAAACATAATTGCTTCTTAAAATAAATATTTTTATGATTACAATATTACATAATCCGTCGCAAATTATTACAGTTAACAGTGATGGTGTTAACTATAAAATAAAAAAGACAATTAATGATCTTGGCATATTAGAAAATCATTCTATTGTAATTGAGGATGGTATAATTAAAGACATCATTCATTCAAGTACTGTTCATAAGTTTACAGTTGATAATACCATAGTTGTATCAGGTAAAACTATATTGCCTGGTTTTGTTGATTGCCATACACATTCTGTTTTTGCCGGTTCACGAGCAAATGAATTCCGTGAAAAACTTGCCGGAAAATCATATGAAGATATTGTTCATGAAGGCGGCGGTATAAATAAAACAGTTCAGGCCGTTCGCGACCTTACTTTTGAAGAATTGGTGCAGCTTGCCATACCAAGAATTAATTACTTCATTCAGCAAGGTGTTACAACTTTAGAAATAAAAAGCGGTTATGGTTTGGATCTTGAGAATGAAATTAAACTTCTTAGAGC